>DXVG01000255.1 GCA_019409045.1 Clostridiales bacterium
GCGTGGAGCCGACGTTCTGCGCCACCTGCATGGCCTCGGCCAGCTTCCTGCCCTCCTCGCCCTCAAAGGCTTCGCGGAACTTTGCCTCCAGCGCGTTAAAGGCGTCGGTGGCGCGCTGGACGTTGTTAAAGACCTTCTCAAACTCGCTGGTGCCCTTCTTGAGCGTGCGCTGGAAGCGGTCCTCCTCCAGCTTGAGCTGCTCGAGTATGTGCGCCTCGTTGCGGCGCAGCTCGGGATATACGTCGCCGTACTGGTCGATGATGACCTTTGCGATCTCGCAGGTGGAGCCCTCGGGCATGCCGATCTGCATGCCGTGGCGCACGGCGCGGCGGATCAGGCGGCGCAGCACATAGCCCTGATCGACGTTGGAGGGGGTCACGCCGCGGTCGTCGCCGATGATGAAGGTGGCGGTGCGCATGTGGTCGGCGATGATGCGGAAGGACTTGGTCACTTCCTCATTCTCGCCGTAGGTCTTGCCGCTCAACTCGGCGATCTTGGCAAGTATGCCCGCGAATATGTCGGTGTCGTAGACGGACTTTGCGCCCATCAGCACGCAGTAGGTGCGCTCAAGGCCCATGCCGGTATCGACGTTCTTCTGCTTGAGGGGCTTGAACGTCCCGTCCGCCTGCTTGTCGTACTGCATGAACACGTCGTTCCAGATCTCAAGGTAGCGGCCGCAGGAGCAGGCGGGGGAACAGTCCGGCCCGCAGGGCTCCTTGTCGGTGATGATGAACATCTCGGTGTCCGGGCCGCACGGGCCGGTCAGGCCGGCGGGGCCCCACCAGTTGTTCTCCTTGGGAAGATAGAAGATGTGGTCGTCCTTCACGCCCATCTCGCGCCACAGGGAGGCCGCCTCCTCGTCGCGGGGGCAGTCGTCGTCGCCCGCGAACACGGAAAATGCCAGCCGGTCCTTGTCGATGCCCAGCCATTCGGGGCTGGTGAGAAACTCCCAGCTCCAGGAGATGGCTTCCTTCTTAAAATAGTCGCCCAAGGACCAGTTGCCCAGCATCTCGAAAAACGTCAGGTGGCTCGGGTCGCCCACGTCGTCGATGTCGCCTGTGCGGATGCACTTCTGCACGTCCGTCAGCCGCGTGCCCATGGGGTGCTTCGCGCCCAGCAGATAGGGAACCAGCGGATGCATGCCGGCGGTGGTGAACAGCACCGTCGGGTCGTTCTCGGGGATCAGCGAGGCGCTGGGGATGACGGCGTGGCCCTTCTCTTGAAAGAACTTCAGAAACAGGCTGCGCAGGTCGTTGGCGGTTTTGATGTTGACGTTCATCTGTGACCATCCTCCAAGTCCAAAAAATCACGCGCCTGTTTCGTTCAAGGACGAAAGGCGCGCTTCGCGGTACCACCCTGATTGGCCTCCGACGGAGGCCCGCTCGTCGCCCGATAACGGAGGCGCCCGCCGCGCCATTTCCTGCGCGGTGCCTGCGCTTTCGCGCACGAGGCGGCACGCATCCGCCCGAGGCGCGGGCTTACACCAGCCGCCCGCTCTCTGCTGCCGGGGCGAAAACTTCTTCCTCTTGGCAATTGCTGTTTGCAGGCCGATTATAGCAAAACGCGGCGGCAAAGTCAATGAAAAGCGCGTGAATTCTTGCAATCCGCGCGGGAAATTGCTATAATAGTCCCGCAATGAACAAGAATTGGGAGGGTCCAAAATGGCAAGAGGCGGTTTTCCGGGAATGATGGGCGGCGCGAACATGCAGCAGCTCGCACGGCAGGCGCAGAAGCTCCAGCAGCAGATGACGCAGATGCAGGAACAGCTCGATGCGCGCGAGTTTGAGGCGACCTCCGGCGGCGGCATGGTCACCGCGCGCGTGAACGGCAAGCGCGAACTGCTTAGCCTCACCATCAAGCCCGAGGCGGTCGATCCCGACGACGTGGAGATGCTCGAGGACATGGTGCTCGCGGCGGTCAACGAGGCGCTGCGCACCGCGGCCGAGACGGTCGAGCGCGAAATGGGCAAGCTGACCGGCGGCATGGGCATGCCCGGTCTGTTCTGAAACTATGGCGGAGATTGAGGCCATTGCGCGGCTTGCCAATCAGCTCTCCAAGCTGCCCGGCATCGGCCGCAAGACGGCGCAGAGGCTGGCCTACCACATCGTAGGCCTCAAGGAGGAGCAGGCGCGCGAGCTGGCGGTGGCGATCTTCGAGGCCAAGAAGAAGGTCGGCCTGTGCGCGGTGTGCGGCAACTACGCCGAGGGCGAGAAGTGCGCCGTGTGCGCGGATGCGTCCCGCAGGCGGGACATCGTATGCGTGGTGCGCGACCCGCGCGACGTCAATGCGTTCGAGCGCATGCGCGATTACAACGGCCTGTACCACGTCCTGCACGGCGTGATCTCACCCATGGACGGCGTCGGGCCGGACGACATTCGCATCCGCGAACTGATGTCGCGCCTGGCCGAGGGCGAGGTCCAGGAGGTCGTGCTGGCTACGAACCCGGACGTGGAGGGCGAGGCCACCGCCGCTTACATCTCTCGGCTGATCAAGCCCATGGGCATTCGCGTGACCCGCATCGCGCACGGCGTGCCCGTGGGCGGCGAACTGGAATACACCGACGAGGTCACGCTCATGCGCGCCTTTGAGGGCCGCAGGGAAGTGTGACGCGCAATAGCGACGCATCGGAGGACGGGCGGATGTATGACGTTGCGATCATCGGCGGCGGCCCCGCGGGCCTGACCGCGGGTATGTACGCCGCGCGCGCCGGCTGGAAGAGCGTGCTCTTCGAGCGCGGCTTCGTGGGCGGCCAGGCCGCGACCACCGACCGACTGGAGAACTACCCGGGATTTCCCGAGGGCGTGGGCGGCCCGGAGCTGATGATGGCCTTTTCCGAGCAGGCGGCGCGCTTTGGGCTTGAAACGCGCTACGCGCAGGTGAGCGCGCTCGAGCTTGCGAAAAAGAGCGTGCGCTTTGACGGCGGCGAAGTTTGCGCGCGCGCGCTCATACTCGCGCTGGGCGCGTCCCCGCGCAGGCTGGGCGTCCCCGGCGAGGCGGAGAACGCGGGGCGCGGCGTGAGCTACTGCGCAACGTGCGACGGCGCGTTCTATCGCGGCAGGCGCGTGGCGGTCGTCGGCGGCGGGGGCACCGCGGGGGGGGGCGCGCACTATCTCTCGCG
>DXVG01000256.1 GCA_019409045.1 Clostridiales bacterium
GGTCTGGTACTTGAGCTGCGCGTCGTAGTCCTGCCCCGAGGCGTATATCTCAAGCTCGGTCAGCGCGTCGCGCTCCTGCTCGGTATCGCCGCTGAGCTGCTCGTAGTAGACCTCGTAGGTGCTGTCGTGTATGCTGCGCGCGCCCTCCTCCACTTCGGCGACTTCCTCGGCGATGAGCTCTATGCCGCGGCGCTCGGCCTCCACGTCCTGCGCGACGCGCTCGACCGCCACGTCCACGCAGTCGGCGACGAGCGTCTGCACATCCGCTTCGGTCAGCTCCGAGCCGTACATGGAGTATATCTGGTAGTAATACGACCACTGCGTATTGAAATCGTAGATGATGTCCCCCACCGTGACCACGCCGCCGTCGTACTCGGCCAGCACCGTCTGATAGGTCTGTTCCAGGGAGGCGCGATCCTCCGCGATCTGCATTACCGGGTCCACGGCGATCAGGTTGCAACCCGCAAGCGTGACGCACAGCGCCATAAGAAGCGCCGCGAGTTTGAGAAGTTTGGTGTTCATGTGTGCATCCTCCCATGAAAAAACGTGGAAACGGACCGGCGAAACGCGTCGCCCGTCCGTTAATCTTATCACGAAATCGCTCATTTAGCAAGCGTTTTTGCGTTGTATTCGCCGCCGAGGAAGCGCAAAAGCTCCCGCGTGAGCCATTGTTCATGTTCTGTCCACAGATCGGCAAAATCTCCGCCCATATCCACGCGCCTGCGCTCGCGCGAGTGTACGCAGCGCAGCAGCACGTCCGCCCCGCGCGGGAGCATGGACGCGTCCGAGAGCGGCTGGACGATCAGAAGGTCGCACACCACGCTGAACAGGTCGCGCTCGGCGCGCCTTCGAAGCGGCGAGGGTGCGCGCGGCCGCAGCGGGCAGCCGATGAGCGCAAGGCGCTCCACCGGATATCTCTCGGCCAGCAGCAGCGCGCGCCAGCAGCCCTCCCCCGCGCCGATGAGCGCAAGGCCGTCCGCCTCGCGGGCGCAGAAGCTCTCCGCATCCCCGTCCGCGCGCGCGACGTCGCATCCGGCGCGCTCAAGCGCCGGGGCCAGCGCCGGGAGCCTGCCCCCGGGATCGCAAAGCAGCAGACATTTCGGCATGCGCGTCCCTCCCGGGCGTGCAGATGGCTATGCGTCGCCCAGCTTTTTGATGATGTCATGTCCCGCCATGACCAGCAGCCTGTCGTCGCGGAAGAGCACCGTGCCCGGCATGGGCGACGGATCGACGTGGCCGTCGCGCCGCACGGCGATGACGTTGATGCCCAGCCGCTTGCGAAGGTCGAGCTGCGCGAGCGTCTTGCCGTTCCACTCCATCGGCGGCTGGATCTCCACCATCGAATAGTCCGGCGAGAGCTCTATAAAATCCAATATGTTGCCGGCCAGCAGATTATGCGCGACGCGCTTGCCCATATCGCGCTCCGGGAAGATGACCTTGTCCGCGCCGAGCTTTGTGAGCATGCGGCCGTGTATCTCGTCCTGCGCGCGGGCGGCGACGTATTCAACGCCCAGCTCCTTCATCAGCATGGTGGTCATGCCGCTGGCGCGCAAATCGCCCGCGATGGTGACCACGGCAACGTCGAAATCGCGCACGCCCAGCTGTATCAGCGCCTCACGGCTCATGCCGTTTGCCTGTACGCAGTGGGTGACGCTGTCGCGCAGGCTCTCCACGCGATCCTCGTTTTTGTCGATCGCCAGCACGTCCGCGCCGTTTTCACACAGCGAGGTGGCAAGTGCGGAGCCGAAGCGGCCCAGTCCGACGACTACAAATTGCTTTCTGGTCATTTTTCTCCCTCCGTTAGCCTACCAGCACGCGGTCCTCGGGATAGCGGTACATGTCCCGGGGCTGCGCCTGTTTGTGTCCGATGGCCATCGTCAGCGTGAGCGGTCCGACGCGGCCGGTATACATCGTAAGGATGAGCAGCAGCCTGGAAAGCGCGCCCAGATTGGACGTTCCGATCGAGGACACGCCCACCGTGCCCAGCGCCGAGGCGCACTCAAACGCAAGGTCCAGGGAATCCATCTCCGGCTCCAGCAGCGTGAGCGCCATCACGTCAAGCAAGAGCACGCACACGCCGATAAACACAATCGCCAGCGCGCGCTGCGTAAGCGCACGCGGAATCGTGCGCTGAAACGCCGATATCTCCGAGCGGCCGCGCACCACCATGCGCACGGTGAGGTACAAAACCGCCATGGTCGATACCTTGATGCCGCCGCCGGTGGACGCGGGCGAGGCGCCGATGAACATCAGAAGCACGCTCAGCAGCTTCGTCGAGGGCAACAGCGCCGCCTGGTCGATGGTGTTAAAGCCCGCCGTGCGCAGCGTCACGGACTGGAAAAACGCCGCCTGCAGCTTCTGGAAGAAGTTCATCGGCCCGAGCGTCTTGGGGTTGGACCACTCCACGGCCAGCACGATCAGCGTGCCGCTGAGCAGCAGTATGCCCGTGAAGGTGAGAACGATCTTGCTGTGCAGGCGCAGCTTGCGGAACGAGCGCGTCTTCCAGATGTCCAGAAGCACGCCAAAGCCCAGGCCGCCGATGATGATCAGAAGCGTGATGGTGATGTTGACCACGGGGTCAAGCTGGAAGGGCATGAGGTTCTGATAGCCGCCGATCAGGTCGAAGCCCGCGTTGCAGAACGCGGAGATCGAGTGAAACACGCCGTACCACAGCCCCTTGCCAAACCCATAGATGGGGATGAACCGCGTGGCCAGCAGCGCCGCGCCGACGGCCTCGATGCTCAGCGCGCTGAAGATGACCCAGCGCATCATGCGCACAAGGCCGCCGATGCGGTCCTCGTTGAGCGATTCCTGGAACAGAAGCCGCGTGCCGAGCGTGACGCGCTTGCCCAGCAGCATGAAGTACAGCATGGCCACCGACATAAAGCCCAGGCCGCCGATCTGGATCAGCAGTATGATCACCACATGGCCGAAGGTGGAGTATGCGGTGCCCGTGTCCACGACCACCAAGCCCGTCACGCACACGCAGGAGGTCGATGTAAACAGCGCGTCGAAGTAGCCGACGCTCTCGCCCGTGGCCGAGGCGATGGGCAGCGACAGAAGCACCGAGCCCACCAGTATCACAAATGCAAAGCCCAGCGCGACCACGCGCGTGGT
>DXVG01000257.1:0-432 GCA_019409045.1 Clostridiales bacterium
GAGTTTTTCATGATCAACCTCTCCGGCGGCATCGGCATCCCCTACCGCCCGCAGCAGTCCCCGGCCAACATCGAGGAGATCGCCCGCGAGGTCCACTGGATGTACGAAAAGCTGATCGAGCCCACGGGCATGCAGGTGCGCGTGGCAAGCGAGCTGGGCCGCTACATGACGGGGCCGCACGGCTGCCTGGTATCCACGGCCATACACGAAAAGCACATCTACAAAGAGTATATCGGGCTGGACGCCTGCGCCGCGGACCTGATGCGCCCGGCGATGTACGGCGCCTATCACCACATCACCGTCGCAGGCAAGGAGGACCTTGCGTGCGACCACATATACGACGTGGTCGGCGCGCTGTGCGAAAACAACGACAAGTTCGCCGTGGACCGCCCGCTTCCGCACATCGACATGGGCGACCTGATTGTGATACAC
>DXVG01000257.1:442-3078 GCA_019409045.1 Clostridiales bacterium
CGATACGGGCGCGCACGGCTACTCCATGGGCTACAACTACAACGGCAAGCTGCGGCCCGCGGAGATCCTCTTGCGGAAAGACGGCAGCTTCATGCGCATACGCCGCAGGGAGACGCCGCTGGAGTACTTTGCGACCATCGACGGCTCGCCGTACTACGCGGAGATACAAAAAGAGACCGAGTCTCTGAATTTATGGACTTAAGTCCGTTATTGTAAGACTAAAGTTTGTAATTTAAAGACCGGCGTCTGCAAATTCGCGCAACCTGCGCAGTATCTTCTGCTCCATGCGGGACACCTGCGCCTGGGATACGCCCATCTCCCGCGCGATGTCCGTCTGCGTCCGCCGCTGGAAATACCGCTGCGCGATCAGGCGCATCTCCTCGCCGGGGAGCGCCCCAAGAAGGCTTTTAAGCAGAAGGCGCGTTTCCACGGCCTCCATGCAGTCCACGCCGATGGTATCCCCGAGCGCGACCTCGCCCTGCTCGTCTATGCTTGCGTCGAGCGAGCGCACGCTGCGGCGCGCGTTGAGCGCGAGCAGCACATCCTCGCGGCCAAGCCCCAGCGCGCCCGCAAGCTCCTCCACGCTCGGTTCCCTGCCCGTCTGCTGTAGCAGTTTTTCGCGCTCGGCGTCTATGCGCCGGGCGTTTTCCTTTATGGAGCGCGCGACGTGGACGCAGCCGTCGTCGCGCAGGTATCTGCGTATCTCGCCGAGGATCACCGGCACGGCATAGGTCGAAAACGCCGTGCCGAACGCCGGGTCAAAGCGGTCGATGGCCTTCAGAAGCCCGAGGCATCCGTATTGATACAGGTCCTCAAACTCGCGCCCCCTGTCGCGGAAGCGCCGCGCGAGGTGCCGCACGAGCGGCAGGTTCTCCTCGACGAGCCTCTCGCGCGCCCGCGCGTCGCCCGCGCGCGCCTCCCGAAGCAGTTGCAGCGTGCTTTCGTGCGTCTGTGACCTCAAGCGCGCCGCGCGGCCCTGTCCTCACAGGCGCGCAGCCGCTTTACGAGACGCACGGTGGTGCCGCGCCCCGGCTTTGAGGTCACGCGCACCTCGTCCATAAAGCTCTCCATGACCGTAAAGCCCATCCCCGACCGCTCCGCATCGTCCTCACAGGTGGTAAAAAACGGCGTGCGCGCAAGCTCTATGTTCTCGATGCCGCACCCCGCGTCGATCACGTCCACGCAGAGCGTGTCGTCCTCGTAGAGCGTGGCGTGCAGGCGCACGGTCCCTTCCCGGCCGCCGTAGCCGTGGACGATGGCGTTGGTGACGGCCTCCGAGACGGCCGTCTTGACATCGGAGAGTACCTCCAGCGTCGGGTCCAGCGGCAGCACAAAGGCGCTGATGGCCAGCCGCGCAAAGCTCTCGTTCTTGCCCGCTGCCGGAAAGTCCAGCCGCATTTCATTCTTGATCCTCATAACGCCCTCCGCCCTCACGCGAGTTTTTCGACGATGGAATACAGCCCCGCCATTTCAAATATCCTGTCCACCCGGGGCCTTGTGCGGGCCACGGACACGCGGCCTCCGCGCCGGGAGAGCGCCTTGTAGCGCCCGATCACAAGGCCGATCGCGGAGCTGTCCATGAAGCTGACGCCCGCCATGTCCAGCACCAGGTGCTTGACCTTCGGGTCGCTGATGAGCGCGTCCAGCTCCGCGCGGATGGGGCCGACGCGCTCGTGGTCCAGCTCGCCGTCCAGCAAGACGGTGAGCCTCTCCCTGTGCCTCTGATAGGAAAGCATGGAATCATTCCCTCCTCCTGCATGTTCGTGGGAAAGATTCCATGCCCGTCCTGTCGTATCCTCTGTCGAGATTTGTGTGCTTGCGTCGAAGCGCGAAAAGCGTTCGACACGGCGCGTTCGACCTTTTACGCGCGCAAAAGCGCCTCCACCTCCTCGCCGGACATCGCCTCGCGCGCAAGCAGCGCATCGGTAAGGCGCATAAGCGCCTCCGAGCGGTCGAGCAACAGCGCGCTCACGCGGTCGAACAGCTCGCCCAGCTTTTCACGGCACCGCTGTTTTCCATCGTCCGCGCCGCCGCACGCGCGCGTCAGCGCCCGCAAGGACACCGCCGGCTCGCCGCCCATGCCAAAGTCCATGATCAGGGCGGCGGCAAGCTCCGCGGCGCGCTCCAGATCGCCGGAGGCGCCCGCAGTCAGAGCGTCCTCCCCGCCCGCGAGCATCTCCGCGGCGCGCCCGGCCAGCAGCACCTGTATCTGGCTTTCGATATAGCGCCTGTCGGGCATCACGCGCTCCTGCGGTATGGTGAGGTTGTACCCCGCCGCGCCGCCGCCCGCGGGCAGTATGCTCACGCGCTTGAGCCGGTTCTGCGGAAGCAGCGCGAGGGAGGCCACCGCGTGCCCGGCCTCGTGCAGCGCGATGACGCGCCTCTCCGCGCGCGTGGCGGTGCTCTTGCGGTCTGCGCCCGCCACGGTCTTGTAAAACGCCGCGCGCACGTCGGAGGGCTCGATCTCTTCCCCGCCGCGCCTGGCCGCGCCGATGGCGGCCTCGTTGAGCAGGTTTTCCAGAGAGGCGCCGGAAAAGCAGCTCGTATCGCAGGCGAGCGCCTCCAGGTCCACCGCGCCCGAGAGCGGCTTGTTGCGGCTGTGCAGGCGAAGAATGCTCAGCCGCTCCGCGCGTCCC
>DXVG01000258.1 GCA_019409045.1 Clostridiales bacterium
GCCTGCGCGCTTTGGAAGGCCGGGGGCATTCTGGCCGGCGCGACGCTGATGCTCTCGCCGCTGCTGGCGTACTTCATGGAAGGGGAGAGGAGAATATGCGTAAGAAGATAGATTTTCTGGCGATCCTGATCGTCGTATTGCTCATAGTTTCTCTGTGCGCGGCGGGCCTGGCCGTCTATCTCGACCGCGCTTACCAGGACAGCCAGTCCAGCGGCGACGCGCTGGAATGCCTTATCGACGATCTGGAGCGCGCGGCCAACCTCGGCGGCGCGCCCGCGGTGGAGGATTTCCCCTGCGAGGCTTACGGCCTCTGGGAAAATGTCGATGAGAACTTCAACGCCGTGCTCGTGGACGAAAACGGCGACATACTCGCCCAAACCGGCGCGCTGGTCTGCGGCGACATGCCTGCGCTGAACATGCTGCTGGCGCGCTACGACCGCCCCATCGAAGCGACTGCGCAGACCGGTGCGGACGATTCCGTCGTCCATCGCACGATCTACGGGCGGCTCGGCCTGCTTCTGGACGAAAACGGTCAGACCATCGCCCGCTTTGTCGCCGATTGCGGCGCGGGGGACGTGCCGCTCAAAACCGACGGCGTGCCCACCGCGACGTATGTAGAGAGATTCCCCAGCCTGGACGCGGAGCTCTACGCACGCATGACCACTGTCGCCTACGGCGAGGAACAGACATTCGTCGTCGGCGAAAAGGACGTCGCGCAGGTCGAAGCCTACGTCCGCTGGGAGAACGAGGAAGTGGCGCGCGTGGGCGAGCTGCGATCCGACATCCGTCCGCTGACGGGCGCGTTCGCCGGCCGCATGCTGGTGGCGTTCTATCTGGACAACGCGGAGCTGCGCTCCATGGACGTATCCAGGGAGCAGCTGCGCGTCTGGGCGGTCGAGGCCGTCACCTGGGCGCTCGTGCTCTACGTCGCATTCAGCCTCCTGCTGGCCGTGTGGGTGTTCCGCGACGCGCGCAAGCGCGACTTTTTGCCCGCCATGTGGGGGCTCCTGACGCTGATCGGCAATGTGGTGGCGTGGCTTGTGTACATGCTGGTGCGCTCGCGCGGCGCGGGCAGGCGCTGCGAGCGCTGCGATACGCCGCTGCGCGGGGACTTCGTCTACTGCCCCGCCTGCGGCGCGCGCGCCCGCGGCGGATGCCCCGGCTGCGGTCACGGCGTGGAGGAGGGCTGGAAGGTCTGTCCCTACTGCGGCGCGGAGCTTCCCGAGGAGGACGACGGCGCTCCGGGCGATGGCGGCGACGCCCCCGAGGCCCCGGGCGACGCCCCTGAGGCTCCTGCCGATGGCGTGAACGCCCCTGAGCCCCCCGATTCGGGCGACGAGGCGGGGCCAGAGCGTTGATAAAGCCCCCGAACGCAAAAATCACTTCCGAAAAAACAGGCGGAAGTGATTTTTGCTTCCTTGGCTTGGGAGCCTTCTCAACGCCCTGGCGGTCTGCCGGCGTTGTCAACATCCTTCTGTCGGGCCCGCTTTCTCTTGGCTGCCAAAATCCTGCAAAAAACCCGCAAAATCGGGCGCTTTCCGGCGTTTTTTGCAGCTTCGCGGGGGCGGAAATCCAGCGCGGGCAAAAATTTTTTTCAAAAGGGGGTTGACAAACGGCGAAAATGGTTGTATCATAGCCTCAACCGTTGAGGAAGAAGAGTACCCGGAATGGCGTCCTTCCAAGAGAGTCGCGGGCGGTGGGATCGCGGCAGGGAAGCGTCCGGCGAATGGGCTTCCGAGGGCGCTCCTGAAATCGCAGTAGGGAGCGACGGGAACCGCACCCGTTATCATGGCGGCATGTGTGATGGCACATGGAGCGAGTGGGTCGAAAGACCAAGTTGAGTGGCACCGCGGGCAACCGTCTCAAGCAAGTGGCTTGAGGCGTTTTTGTTTGGCGAAATCCTCAGCGACCTTCCATCAAAATCATTTTTGAGGAGGATATACCCATGAAGAAGTTCACCGCCCTGATCCTGGCCCTGGTCCTGATCCTGTCCTGCGCCGCCCTCGCCGAGGGCGAGAGCTACACCATCGGCATCGCGCAGTTTGCCGAGCACGGCTCCCTGGACAACTGCCGCGAGGGCTTTTTGCAGGGGCTTGCCGAGGAGGGCATCGTCGAGGGCGAGAACCTGACCGTCGAGTTCCAGAACGCGCAGGCCGACACCAGCATGGCCGCCACCATCGCCTCCAACTTCGTCGCCAACGGCTATGACCTGATCTGCGCGATCGCAACGCCCATGGCCGTGTGCGCCTACAACGCCGCCGAGGACGCGATCCCGGTGATCTACACCGCGGTCTCCGCGCCCGAGGAGTCGGGCCTGACCGACGGCGGCAACGTCACCGGCACCAGCGACGCGCTGCCCATCGCTGAGCAGCTCGCCACCATCCGCGCGATGCTGCCCGAGGCCGAGAACATCGGCATACTCTACACCGTGGGCGAGACCAACAGCCTGGTGCAGCTCGAGCAGTACAAGGCGCTGGCGGGCGAGTACGGCTTCAGCATCGTCGAAAGCGGCGTGACGAGCGGCGCGGACATCGCGCTGGCGGTGCCGCAGCTTCTGCCGCAGGTGGACTGCCTGACGATGCTCACCGACAACACGGTCGTGCAGTACCTCGAGGTCGTGCTCGACGAGACCGACGCTGCGGGCATCCCGGTATTTGGCAGCGAGATCGAGCAGGTGACGCTCGGCTGCGTGGCCGCCGAGGGCCTTGACTATGTGGCGCTGGGCGTGCAGACCGGCAAGATGGCCGCCAAGGTGCTCAAGGGCGAGGCCGAGGCCGCCGACATCCCCTACGAGACGATCGCCGAGAGCGCGCTGTACGTCAACACCGCGGCGTGCGAGGCGCTGGGCGTGACCATTCCCGAGGACCTGATGGCCCGCGCCACCGACATGGCCGAATAAGCAAAGAGGCGCCCGGCCCGGGGAGCGCCCCGGGCCGGGCGGTCTGCGCTCGCGCCCCGTCGGACGCGGCCGCAGGCCGCCCGGAAAACGCGACGGAAGGATGAAGCCCTGTGCTGATGAACTTTGTCAACGCCCTGCCCAGCACGCTGGAGCAGGGGCTGATCTACGC
>DXVG01000259.1 GCA_019409045.1 Clostridiales bacterium
AGTATGGAGCCGCCTACGATGGGAAGGTCGGCGTTCGAACCGATGAAGTAGTGCGGGAACTGGTCCACGAAGTCGAACATGCGCACGAACCCGTCGTGCGATATGCGCATGGGCACATGCGCGTCGTTGAGCACGATACAGTGCTCGCCATAGTAGAGGTAGGGCGAGTACTGAAGGTGCCATGGCTTTTCGCACAGCGTGAGCGGGATCATGCGGTGGTTCTGCCTGGCCGGGAAGCCCGCGCGGCCCGCGTAGCCGGGGTTTTCCGCGCACAGCATGCACTTGGGGTAGCCCGTCTTCTTGGCGTTTCTCTGCGCGGCGATGTCCCGCGGGTCCTTCTCCGGCTTGGAGAGGTTGATGGTGATCTCCAGCCTTCCGGCGTCGCTGTCCTCGAAAAAGCGCATGTTCCTGGCGATGCGGTCGACCTTGATGTAGTCGCAGTCGCGGCACAGGCGGTAGAACCAGTCCGTGGCCGCGGCGGGGCCGTCGGCGCGGTAGAGCGCCTCGAACCGCTCGCGCACGCGGGCGGGCTCGGGCGTGAGAAGCCCCATGAGCTTTCCCTGAAACAGCTCGCGGCTCTCGCCGGTGTCGGCGATCAGGCCGCGCTGGGCTGCGATGTCTGAAAGCGCGTCCAGCATGCGCGTCGCGGTCTCGGGCGCCGCCTCCGGCGCGTACTCGATCTCCTCCGGCGCGTCCATGCCCATGGCCTCGAGCAGCCGGTTGACGTAAAAGCGCCTGTCCTGCGCCTCGATCAGCTCTTTGGCGACGGCAAAGTCCGCCAGCCGGTAAATCCACTGTGTCGCCTGCGTCTGCATCGTATCACCTCTGCCTATATTATCCAATATCGAGCGCGACTTGTCAATTCCCGGCGCCAAATTAACATAGAGAGCTTGCGGTTTGGCGAAAATTGGATTAAAATGATTCCAAACGCATAGAATCGGAGGTTGTTTTGCATGGACGTACGCGCGATCCTCAACGCCAACGAAGCGCGCCTGCGCGCCCTGTACGGGGGCGAGCTGCCCGCCGCGCGCTATGAGACCCTGGCCGACGCCTTTCGCGCGCGCTTTTCGCGCGAGCCCGAGGCCTTCGTCTCCGCCCCCGGACGCACGGAGGTGATCGGCAACCACACCGACCACAACCTCGGCCGCGTGCTGGCGGCGGCGGTGCATCTGGACACGCTGGCCGCGGTCGCGCCCGTGGAGGGCAACACCGTCACGCTCTGGTCCGAGGGCTACGACAAGCCGTTCGTGGTCGACCTCGCCGACCTGAGCGTCCATGAGGAGGAAAAGGAGACCACCTTCTCGCTGATCCGCGGCGTGGCCGCGCGCCTTTCGCAGCTCGGCTACAGGATCGGCGGTTTCGACGCGTGCGTGACCAGCACCGTGTTCAAGGGCTCGGGGCTGTCCAGCTCCGCCGCGTTCGAGGTGATGCTGGTGGCGATCTTCGACGCGCTCTACAACGGCTGGACGGTCGATCCCAAGCTCAACGCGCAGATCTCCAAGTACGCCGAGAACGTCTACTTCGGCAAGCCCTCCGGCCTGATGGACCAGATGGCCAGCTCCGTGGGCGGCCTTGTGACGATCGACTTTCTGCCCGAGGACCCCGACGTGCGCGCGCTGCAATACGACTTCATGGGCAAGGGCTACGCGGTGTGCGTGGTGACCGTCGGCGGCGACCACGGCGACCTGACCGGCGAGTACGCGGCCATCACCACCGAGATGCGCGCGGTCTCGCAGGCGCTCGAGCGGCGCGTGCTGGCCGAGACGAGCGCGCAGGAGCTGACCGACGCGCTGCCCCAGCTCAAAAACCGCGTGCCGGACCGGGCGCTCTTGCGCGCGTTCCACTTCGTGGACGAGACGCAGCGCGTGGTCGATGCGGTCGAAGCGCTCGAGCGCGACGACATAGACAGCTTCTTTGCCGCGCTGATCGCCTCCGGCGAGAGCAGCTGGAAGCTGCTTCAGAACCTGTATGTGCCCGCAAGCTCCAATCAGGAGATGCCCCTGGCGCTCGAGATGAGCGACCGCATGCTGCGCGGCAAGGGCGCCTGGCGCATACACGGCGGCGGGTTCGCGGGCACGATCCTGGCGTTTATGCCCTTTGACATGCTCGACCTGTACCGCGAGCGCATGGACGCCGTGTTCGGCAAGGGCGCGACGGTGCCTCTGTCCATCCGGCCAGAGGGCGCGGTGGTCATCCGACAGGAGAACTGATACGATGCTTCTTATCCGCAATGCAAAGCTGTTTACCATGGAGGGCGCGGGCTACATCGAGGGCGGCGACGTGCTCATCGACGGGGAGAATATCCGCGCGGTGGGCACGGCGCTGAGCGCGCCGGGGGCGAAGGTGATCGACGCGCGCGGCGCGTATGTCACGCCCGGCCTTGTGGACGCGCACAGCCACATCGGCATGTGGGAGGACGGCCAGCGCGACGAGACGGGCGACGGCAACGAGGCCACCGACCCCGTCACGCCGCAGCTTCGCGCCGTGGACGCGGTCAACCCGGTAGATCGCTGCTTTGCGGAGGCCTGCCGCGCGGGCGTGATCACCGTGGCCACCGGCCCCGGCAGCGCGAACGTGCTGGGCGGGCAGTTTCTGGCGATGAAGACCTTCGGCGCCTCCCTGCGGGAGATGCTGCTGCGCGAGCCGCTGGCGATGAAGGCCGCCTTCGGCGAGAACCCGAAATCCGTCTACGGCGCGAGCGGCAAGCGCCCCTGCACGCGCATGGGGACCGCCGCCGTGTTGCGCGAGGCGTTTTACGAGGCGCGCGAGTACATGCAAAAGCGCCAGAGTGCCGACGAGGACAAGCGCCCGGCCTTCAGCCTGAAAAACGAGGCGCTCTCGCGCGTGCTGCGCCGCGAGATACCGCTGAAGATGCACGCGCACCGCGCCGACGACATACTCACCGCCATACGGCTCGCGGACGAGTTCGGCCTGCGCGCCAGCGTGGAGCACTGCACCGAGGGATACCTCATCGCCGAGGAATTGCGCGCCTCGGGCGTGGGCGTGGTGCTCGGCCCGCTGCTGACCGAGCGCGGAAAGCCGGAGCTTCGCAACCTCTCCATGGC
>DXVG01000026.1:0-11794 GCA_019409045.1 Clostridiales bacterium
CTCGGAGATGTGTATAAGAGACAGGGCTGAGGGCGTGGGTGACCACGGCTGCGAGTACATGACCGGCGGCCGCGCGGTGATCCTCGGCCCCGTGGGCGACAACTTCGCCGCGGGCATGTCCGGCGGCGTGGCCTATGTGCTGGACGAGCGCGGCGAACTCGCGCGGCGCGTCCACGCCGGGCAGGTGGAGCTTGAGTCAGTGTCCGGCCGCTGGGCGGAGGAGCTGAAGGCCATCCTCGAGCGCCACGTCCGCGCGACGGGCTCGAAGAAGGCCGCGGACATACTCGCGCGGTGGAACGCGGCGCTCACGGCGTTCCAGATGGTCATCCCCACCGAGTACAGGCGCGCGATCGAAGGAGCGTGACGGCATGGGAAAGGCGACGGGTTTTCTGGAATTTCCGCGCGTTGCGGACCCCCTGCGCCCGGAGACGGCGCGGCTGAAGGACTTTGACGCGCTGCACACGCCCCTCTCCGGGCGCGCGCGCATGGAGCAGGCCGCCAGATGCATGAACTGCGGCGTGCCCTTCTGCCAGTCGGCCTACGGCTGCCCGCTGGGCAACCTCATCCCCGAGTGGAACGACCTGCTCTGGAAGGGGCAGGTGCAGGAGGCGCTGGGGCGGCTGCTCAAGACCGCGCCGTTTCCCGAGTTCACCGGCCGCGTATGCCCCGGCCTGTGCGAAAAGGCGTGCATGCTGGTCGGGGAGGCCGTCACCAACCGGGACAACGAGCTTTTCCTCATCGAGGAGGGCTTTCGAAGGGGCTGGATCGCTCCCCGCGTCCCCGCGCGGCGAACCGACCGGACGGTCGCCGTGGTCGGCAGCGGCCCCGCGGGGCTGGCGGCGGCGGACATGCTCAACCGCCTCGGGCATCGCGTGACGGTCGTAGACCGGGCGGACCGCCCCGGCGGGCTGCTGGTATACGGCATCCCCAACATGAAGCTGCCCAAGCAGGTCGTCGCGCGGCGCATCGGCCTGATGGAGGCCGAGGGCGTGGCCTTCCGCATGAACGCACAGGCGGGGCCCGAGCTTCTGCGGGAGTTTGACGCGGTGGTGCTCTGCTGCGGCGCGCGGCGCGCGAGGAAGCTGAACGTCCCGGGCGAGGAGGGCGCGGGCGTGGTTTTGGCGGTGGATTTTCTGACCGAGGCGACACGCGCCATGCTGGACAGGCGCCTGCCCGCCGTCAGCGCGCGGGACAGGGACGTGGTGGTGGTCGGCGGCGGCGATACCGGCAACGATTGCGTGGGCACTTGCCTGCGCCAGGGCTGCCGCTCCGTGGTGCAGCTCGAGCTGATGCCCGCCCCGCCCATCTTCCGCGCGGCGGACAACCCCTGGCCCGAATGGCCCCGCGTGCTGCGCACGGACTACGGGCAACTGGAGGCCGTCGCCGTGCAGGGCGCGGACCCGCGCCGGTTCCAGACCACCGTCGAGCGCGTGCTGCTGGACGGCGAGGGCCATGTGCGCGCGGTCGAGGTCGTCGGCGTGGCCCCGGGCGCGGATGGACGCATGCTGCCCGTCGAGGGTTCGAGCCAGACGCTTCCCTGCGCACTGCTGCTGGTCGCCGCGGGCTTTGTCGGGTGCGAGGCGGACACCGCCGAGCAGTTCGATCTGCGCCTGAACGCCCGCGCGCTTCCCGACATCCCCGCCGGCGCGCATCGCGTCTCGCCCGGCCTGTTCGTCGCCGGCGACATGCGCGGCGGCCAGTCGCTCGTGGTGCGCGCCATCGCCGACGGAAGGGCCGCGGCGCTGGAGGTCCACCAGTACCTCGCCGGCGGCGCGCCCGAAGCCGCCCCCTCCCGCCGCGCATAAGCGCAAACCGTTCCTCAGGGCGTTGACAAAGCCCCCAAACGCAAAGATCACTTCCGAAAAAAGACAAGCGGAAGTGATTTTTGCTTCCTGCGTCAGCTTCGCCTGCAAACTGCGGTCACTTACTCAACAGGCCGCCGACATGCCCTGTCGGCGGCCTGTCTCTGTCCGCATGGCGGCCGCGATGCGTTCCGCGGCGCGCCCCGGCCCGGCCCCGGCGAAGCGCGAATGCGGGGGCCGGGAAGGATTCCTGTCCACCGGCGGCAAAACCGCGCCTCTCCCCGCGTTGTTCACAAAGCGGATACAATTTCACGGCAAACGGTTTGGTTCTCATTAAGGTTTGCGTGCTAAACTCGTAGCAAGCCAGAACAACGACGCCGGGAGGGAAACCATGCTTCAGTACACCTTTGAACGCCACGAAAAGAAGTTTTTGCTCACGGGGGAGCAGCATCGGCGGCTCATGTCCATCATCGGGGAGCGCCTCGCGCAGGACGCCTACGGGCGCTCCACGGTGCTGAGCCTCTATCTGGACACGCCGGACCGCCGCCTGATCCGCGCCTCGCTGGAAAAGCCCGCCTACAAGGAAAAGCTGCGGGTGCGCAGCTACGGCGTTCCGGGAATGGACGATGCCGTATTTGTGGAGCTGAAGAAGAAGTACCGCGGCGTGGTCTACAAGCGGCGGGTGTGCCTGCCGCTGCGCGATGCGCGCGCATGGGTGCTGGACGGACGGCGCGCGCAGGACGGCCAGATCGACCGGGAGATCGATTACGCGCTGCACTACTACCCCGACATCGCCCCGGCGATGTTCATAAGCGCCGAGCGCGTGGCCCACGTCGCCGCGGACGACCCGCTTCTGCGCCTCACGTTCGACAGCCGTATACTCTACCGCCGCGAGGCGCTGTCTCTGGAGGCGGGCGCGTGGGGCGAGGCGCTGCTCGCGCCGGGAGAGCGGCTGCTGGAGGTGAAAACGCCGTCTGCCATCCCGCTGTGGCTGGCGGACGCGCTGGATCGCTGCCGCGCCTATCCGACGTCCTTTTCCAAGTACGGCGGCGCGTATCAAAGCGGCATGATCTGGGAAAGGAAAGGAGAGATGGCCTGTGTTTGACGCGCTTCTGACGCTCGTGGACGTCGGCAGCGCCGAGGGCTTTCTGCTCGCGGCGCTCTCGGCGCTGGCGGCGGGGCTGATCATCGCGTTTGCCTACATGTTCCGCAGCGTCTATACGCGGGGGTTCGCGGTGACGCTGGCGCTGCTGCCCGTGGTGGTGCAGGCGGTGATCTGCGTCGTCAACGGCAACCTCGGCACAGGCGTTGCGGTCATGGGCGCGTTCAGCCTGGTGCGCTTCCGCTCCGCGCCCGGCGGCGCACGGGAGATATGCAGCGTGTTTCTGGCCATGGCCGCGGGGCTGGCGGCGGGCACGGGGTATCTCGTGCTGGCGCTGGCGCTCGCCGCGGGCGTGAGCCTTCTGAGCGTGCTGCTCCTGCTGGCCCGCTTTGGGGAGATGCCCGCCCGGAACAAGGACCTCAAGATCACGATCCCGGAGAGCCTCGACTACGCGGACGTGTTTGACGATATCTTCGCGCGCTACACCAGCCGCTGCGAGATGGTGAGCGTGCGCACGACCAACATGGGAAGCCTCTATCGCCTGCAATACCGCGTGCTTATGCGCAGCGGCGCGCAGGAGAAGGCGTTTATCGACGAATTGCGCTGCCGAAACGGCAACCTTGAGATCGTGTTCGCGCGCGTCGCGCCGGAGCACGAGGAGCTGTAGATGGCGCGCTTGCCGGATGGAAAGGAGAACGCATGAAAAAGCTGTTTTTGCTGTTGACGCTTGCCATGGCGCTCACACTGTGCGCCTGCGCGCAGGCGGCGGACTGGGAATTTACCGACCGAGACCAGGACGCGAGCTACGACGCATCGCAGGCCACGCTCGTCACGCTCTCTGATTCGGGAATCATCATCGACGGCTCGGGCGCGACGGCGGAGGGCTCCGTGCTGACCATCTCCGCGGAGGGCACCTACATCCTCAGCGGCGAACTGAGCGACGGCCGCATCGTCGTATCCTGCGCGGACACGGAAAAGGTGCAGATCGTGCTCTCGGGCGCGCGCATTCACTGCGAGAGCTACGCCGCGCTGTATGTGGAGGAGGCGGACAAGGTGTTCGTCACGCTGGCGGAGGGCACGCAAAACGCGCTCTCCGACGGCTCGGAATACGCGCTGGAGGACGGCGACAACGTGGACGCGGCCGTGTTCAGCCGCGCGGACATCACATTCAACGGTTCAGGCTCGCTGAGCGTGGCGGGAAATTACAACCACGCCGTCGTCTCCAAGGACGACCTGGTCTTTACCGGCGGCACATACGCGATCAGCGCCGCGGGGCACGGCCTGAACGGCAAGGACTGCGTGATGATCTCCGGCGGGACGTTTGACATACAGGCCGGGGGCGACGGCATACAGTCCGACAACGCCGAGGACGCCGAGCGCGGGTATGTCTACATCACCGGCGGGGAGTTTGACATCACCGCCGAAAACGACGGCATACAGGCCGAAACGCAGCTCCTCATCGAAGGCGGCACATTTGCGCTGACCACCGGCGGCGGCAGCGGCAACGCCAGCACGCAGAGCGACTGGGGTTTCTGGGGCGGCTGGGAGCAGGCCAGCGCCGAGGACGCCGCCAGCGCGAAGGCCCTCAAGGCGGACACGGCGCTGACGATCTCCGGGGGCGAGTTTGCGATAGATTCCTCGGACGACGCGCTGCACTCCAACGGCGACATGACCATTTCCGGCGGCGCGATCGACATCGCCTCGGGCGACGATGGCGTACACGCCAATGAGACGCTGACCGTCTCCGCGGGCGAGATCACCATCTCGCAGAGCTACGAGGGCATGGAGGCCGCGAACATGGACATCAGCGGCGGCGCGATCGACATCACCGCCTCCGACGACGGCCTCAACACCGCGGGCGGCAACGACGGCTCCGCCCTTGGCGACCGGCCCGGGCGCGGCGCGTTCGACGCCGACGACGGCTCCGACCTCGTCATCAGCGGCGGCGCGGTCGTCATCGACGCCTCCGGGGACGGCATCGACGCCAACGGCTCGATCTATATCCGCGGCGGCGAGGTGTATGTCAGCGGCCCGACCAGCGGCGCGAACGGCGCCATCGACTACGCGGGCGAGGCCGAGGTCTCCGGCGGGACGTTCTTCGCCGCGGGGCCCAGCGGCATGGCGCAGAACTTCTCCGAAAGTTCGAGCCAGTGCGCGATCCTTGCCTCGGTAAGCGGCCAGGCGGGGGACGCAGTGGAGGTCATTGACGGAAGCGGCGAGACGGTATTTGCCTATGCGCCGACCAAGGCCTATTCCTCCGTCCTCATATCGCTTGCGGAGCTTACTGTGGGCGAGAGCTACACCATATGCGTGGCGGGCGAGGAGGCGGCGACGCTCACGCTTGAGAGCACCGTGACAAGCGCCGGCAGCGCCGGCGGCATGGGCGGCATGGGCGGCGCCGGCGGCATGGGCGACATGGGCGGCGGCCGCGGGACGCCCGACATGGGCGGCGCAGACATGCGGCGCGGCGGCATGGGCGGAAGATAGAAAAAGAAAAACCGGACGCGCGGGCGCGCGGCCCGGGGCTCCCGGAGGGGGATATGTGCGGTCGCGGCGCTTTGCGTGCCGCGGCCGCAGAACCATTTATTCGGAGACGGTCACATAGTTCCACACGACGTCGCCGGTCGGAAGCACCGCGAGGTTCGACGAGGTGGACTACGTCACCATGGGCGGCGAAGTGCCCGCCACCGGCTTCTATCCCACCATGCTGGCCGACGGCCTGAATGACGACGTGCGCTCCGCCGAGGGCTACGGCAGCTGGTACACCGGCACCGCCACGCCGTCCGAGGAGAACCCGGTCTACACGCAGGACATGGTCGAGGCCATCAGCATACTCATCGAGCTTGGCTACTCCTACACCGGCTCCATCGAGGAAGGCAACATCATGTTCACCGACGTGCCCGTGTTTGAGTTCTCCTTCAACCAGAACGCCACCAACTCCGCCATCGTGCAGTATGTGCAGGAGTGCTGGAACAGCGTGGGCATCACCGCCACGATCAACACCGAAGCCTGGGCGACGCTGCAGATCAAGCTCGGCGACGGCGACGCGGAGGCCTCCCGCATGGGCTGGGTCGCGGACTTCAACGACTGCGTGAACTTCCTGGAGATCTTCGTGAGCAACTCCGGCAACAACTATCCGCGCCTCGGCCAGGATGTGGGCGAGTACACCCGCTACACCGAGAACACCGCGGACGCGGGCCTTGGCGCCTCGAGGTCCTTGTGGACGTTGAAGAGTATGTAGTAGGTGCCCAGCTGCTCGCCCATGACCAGCTCGCCCGGATAGGTGGCGTTCAGGCGCTCAAACTCGGCCGGGTCCATGGACTCGATGAAGGAGACAGCGTCCGACTCGTAGGCGGCGAGTATGGCGATGCTGTCCTCGGCGAGGTAGGCGTTGATGCCGCCCAGGGAGACGTTCTCGGCGTTCCAGTAGTAGGGGTTCTTCTCAAAGGCGGCGACGTCGTCCACCGCGAAGGAGGTCATGCGGAAGGGGCCGGTGCCGATGTAGGTCTCGGGGTTGACCGCCCAGGCGCCCTCGTTGTCGGCCAGGTCGACCTTCACCGGATAATAGGTGGTAAAGCCGCACAGGTCGAGGAAGTACGCGCAGGGGTTGACCAGCGTGATGGTGAGCGTGCGCGCCTCGTCGTCGGCGACGACGTTGAGCGTGCCATCGTCATTGCGGGCGATGTAGTCAAACAGGAAGCCGTAGGGCGCGCCCAGCGCCGGGTCCGCCGCGCGGTTCCAGCTCTTGACGAAATCGCTGGCGAAGAAGTCGGAGCCGTCGGACCACTTCAGGCCTTCGCGCAGCGTGAAGGTGTACACCAGGCCGTCCTCGGAGATCTCATAGCTCTCCGCCATTTCAGGCGCCTGAGAGGCCACGCCGTCCACCACCTGCGTGCCCATCAGGCCGCAGAACGCGAGGCGGATCACGTTCGAGCCGGTCGCGGCGGAGTTGAGCGCCGGGTCCAGCGTCTCAGGCGTTCCGCCGCCGTACATGACGTCGATGACCTCGCCCTCCGCCATGGCGCCCGCAGCGCCCATCGCAAGGAGCATCATCAGGGACATAAGCAATGCTAGTACTTTCTTCATGAGCCTTTCCTCCTCAGAAATAGTCTATTGCAAACCCTTCGCCGGGCAGTGCAATTCTGTGTCGGGCGGCGCTCACAGCGCGTGGCAGGCCGCGAAGTGTCCGGGCGCGATCTCGCGCAGGGCCGGGCATTCTTCGGCGCAACGCTCGCCCGCGCGGGCGCAGCGCGTGCGGAACGAGCAGCCCGAGGGCATGCGCAGGGGGCTTGGCACGTCGCCCTCGAGCACGATGCGCTGCGCGCTGCGCGCCTTGTTCGGGTCCGGCATCGGCACGGCCGAGAGCAGCGAGACCGTGTAGGGGTGCGCCGCGTGCCTGTACAGCTCCGCCGAGGGCGCGAGCTCCACAAGCTTGCCCAGGTACATCACCGCCACCCGGTTGGAGATGTGCTTGACCACCGAAAGATCGTGCGCGATGAACAGATAGCTCAGCCCGAGCTGTGCCTGAAGGTCCTCCATCATGTTGATCACCTGCGCCTGTATGGACACATCCAGCGCGCTGACCGGCTCGTCGCAGACGATGAACTCCGGCCTGGAGGCGAGCGCGCGGGTGATGCCGATGCGCTGGCGCTGGCCGCCGGAGAACTCGTGCGCGTAGCGCGAGGCCTGCTCCCCGGATATGCCCACCGTCTGCAAAAGCTCGTGAACGCGCTCGTCGCGCTCCTTCTGCGTCTTGCACAGGTGGTGTACGTCGATGGGCTCGGCCACGATGTCGCCCACGGTCATGCGCGGGTTGAGCGAGGAATACGGGTCCTGGAACACCATCTGCGCGCGGCGGCGAAACTCGCCCATCGTCGCGCGCTCGACCTTTTTGCCGTCGAATATGACCTCCCCGGCCGTGGGCTTGTACAGGTGCAACAGCGAGCGCCCGGCCGTTGTCTTGCCACAGCCGGATTCGCCCACCAGCCCGAGCGTCTCGCTCCGGCCGATGGAGAAGCTCACGTCGTCCACCGCCTTGAGCATGGTGGTCTTCATAAAGCCCGTGGTCACCGGGAAGTACTGCTTGAGATTTCTGATCTCGACCAGCGGCGCTCCCTGCGTCATGCCTCGCCACCTCCGTCCAAGTCAATCCGCCCGAGCCCGAGCGCGCCGCTCTCCTGGGCGATGCCGCGCTCCATGGCCTCGCGGACGTTGAGCCAGCACGCGGCGATGTGGTCGTCTCCGACGAACATCTCCGGCGCCTGACCCTCCAGGCACAGCTTCATCGCGCGCTCGCAGCGCGGCGCGAACGCGCAGCCCGGCGGCATGCGCAGAAGGTCGATGGGCGTTCCGGCGATGGGCACCAGCCGCTCCTTCTCGTCCGCGTCGATGTTGGGAATGGAGCGCAGAAGGCCGCGCGTGTACTCGTGCCGGGGGCGATAGAAGATGTTGTCCGCGGTGCCGCGCTCGCACACGCTGCCCGCGTACATGACGATGACCTCGTCGCACATGCCGGCGATGACGCCCAGATCGTGCGTAATCATGATGATGGCCATGCCCAGCTTCTTCTGCAGCGACTGCATCAGCTCCAGTATCTGCGCCTGTATGGTCACATCCAGCGCCGTGGTCGGCTCGTCCGCGATGAGTATGTCCGGCTCGTAGGCCAGCGCCATGGCGATCATCGCGCGCTGGCGCATGCCGCCGGAGAGCTCGAACGGGTACTGCCTGAGCCGCTTGCGTGGCTCGTTGATGCCCACCAGCGTGAGCATCTCCTCGGCGCGCTCGCGCGCCTGCGCGTGCGTGCGGCCCGTGTGCAGGCGGATGACCTCCTCGAGCTGGTTGCCGATGGTGTACACGGGGTTGAGCGATGTCATCGGGTCCTGAAAGATGATGGATATCTTGTTTCCGCGGATCTTGCGCATCTCGCTCTCGCTCGCGCCGACGAGCTCCTTGCCCTGAAAGCGTATGCTCCCTGAGACGATGCGCCCCGGCGGCGTGAGTATCTGCAAGATCGAGTAGGCCGTGACGCTCTTGCCCGACCCGGACTCGCCCACGATGCCCAGCACCTTGCCGCTGTCGAGCGAGAAGGACACGCCGTTTACGGCCTTCACCTCGCCCGCCTTGGTGAAAAAGGAGGTGTGCAGATCGCGTATTTCCAGCATTGCCATTGCGCGGCCCTCCTTTACGAGCGGAGCTTGGGGTCAAACGCGTCGCGCAGACCGTTGCCAAGCAGGTTGAACGAGAGCACGATCAGGAAGATGGACAGCGACGGGAACAGCAGAAGATAGGGATAGGAGATCAGTCCGCTGCGCGCGTCCGAGGCGAGGCTTCCCAAAGACGGCATGGGCATCGACACGCCAAGGCCCACGAACGAGAGGAACGACTCTGTGAATATGGCGCTGGGGATCTGCATGGCGGCGGTGATGATGATGACCGACACGCAGTTGGGCAGCATGTGCTTGCGGATGATGTGCGCCGCGCTCGCGCCCGTGGCACGCGCGGCGAGCACATATTCCTGCTCCTTGATGGAGAGCACCTGCCCGCGCACCTGCCGCGCCATGCCCACCCAGTACAGCAGGCCGAATACGATGAATATGGAGATCATGCCCGGCCCGAGCCGTATGATGAGGTCATTGTTGGAATTGCTGATGAAATCCCTGATTGCCACCGATAACAGGATAACGATCAGTATATCCGGCAGCGAGTAGATGATGTCCACGATGCGCATCATCACAAGGTCCACCTTGCCGCCGAAGTAGCCGGAGATGGAGCCGTAGATGATGCCGATGACCACCACGATCAGCGCGGAGATAAAGCCGACCATCAGCGATATGCGCGTTCCGTAGATCACGCGTATGCAGTAGTCGCGGCCCAGGTTGTCCGTGCCCATGATGTGCGGGAACACGAACTCGCCGTTGTCTATGCGCGCCTGCTCCTTTTTGGAATACTCAAACGGCGCGAGGTGCTTGGCGGTCACATCCTGCTGCGTGTAGGTGTAGGGATATATGTAGGGCACGATGATGGCGATGAGCGTGATGAGCACCAGCACGCACAGGCAGACCATCGCCAGCTTGTTGGCGCGCAGGCGGCGCATCGCGTCGCGCATATAGGAGACGGATTCGCGCTGCGTGATCTGCTGCGCCTTTTCCGCGTCGCTGGCGGGCGCGAACTTGGAAGGGTCTATCTGAAAGGAGAATATGTTCTCCACCACCATGGAGCCCGTGACGATGTAGGCCATCATCGGTCCGGCGTAGGTAATGACGGGGCCGAGCGCGTTTTTGAGCGCGTGCTTGAAGATCACGCGGCGGTTTTTCAGGCCCTTGGAGCGCGCGGTGCGGATGTAGTCCTGCCCGAGCACGTCGAGCATCGCGGAGCGTTCCAGCCGCGTTATGTACGCCATTGGGTACAGCGAGAGCGAGATCGTGGGAAGCACCATGCCGCCCGGCTGCGTCGCCATCGTCGGCGCCCAGCCGAGGCCCAGCGCGAACGCGAGCAGCAGCAGCGTGGCAATGACGAAGGAGGGCATGCTCACAAGCGCGGTCGTCACCACCTGGATGACCTTGTCCAGCAGCTTTCCGCGCTTGAGCGCCGCGAGCGCGCCGAGGATCACGCCCGCTACGATGGCAATGGCGGCTGCGCAGAGCCCCAGCCGGGCCGAATAGCCGAAACCGCCCATGATCAGTTCGCTCACGGTGCTTCCGATCCACTTGGTGGAGAGCCCGAAGTCGCCGCGGAGTATGTTTTTCAGGTAGTTGATAAATTGGACCGGCACCGGCTTGTCAAAGCCGTACTTTGCCTCCATACACAATGCGCACTGTGCCTGTCAAACATTTGCAGTTTTAACATATTAAGTTATGCAGAAGCAAGCATCCCGCCGCGATGCGACGGGATGCGAGATGTGTATTTGCAGGCAGTTCGCCCCGCGCCCTTCTGCGCGCGGGCGGGCATTGAAACCGCGCGGCGCTAGAGCAGGGACTGGGGCTGCGTGTACGCAAGCCCCTGCGCGCGGGCGACGGCCTCGCAGGTCAGGTGTCCCTTATATGTGTTCAGGCCCCTGAGCAGCGCCGGGTCGCGCAGGCAGGCCTCCTCCGCACCCAGCTCGGCGATTTTGAGAACGTAGGGTAGCGTCGCGCCCGTCAGCGCCAGCGTGGATGTGCGCGGGACCGCGCCGGGCATGTTGGCCACCGCGTAATGCGTCACGCCGTGCCGGACGTAGCAGGGCTCTGCGTGGGTGGTGATGCGGTCGATGGTCTCGATACATCCGCCCTGGTCGATGGCGACGTCCACCACAACGCTGCCGGGGCGCATGGAGCGCACCATCTCCTCCGTGACCAGCTTGGGCGCCTTCGCGCCGGGGATCAGCACGCAGCCCACCAGAAGGTCCGCGCCGCGCACGGCGTTTGCGATGTTGTAGGGATTGGAGAGGATCGTCTGTACGCGGCCGCCGAACAGCTCGTCCAGATAATTGAGCCGCCTTGCGTTGACGTCGATCACCGTCACGCTCGCGCCCATGCCCACGGCGATCTTCGCGGCGTTCGCGCCCACGTTGCCGCCGCCGATGATCACAACGCTCGCGCGCTCCACGCCCGGCACGCCGCCCAGAAGCACGCCGCGCCCGCCGAAGGGCGCCTCCAGAAAGCGCGCGCCCTCCTGCACGGCGAGCCGGCCCGCCACCTCGCTCATGGGCGCGAGCAGCGGCAGCGCGCCGTCGGCCGTTTCCACGGTCTCGTAGGCGATGCCCGTCACCTCCCGGCGCAGCAGCGCCTGCGTCTGCGCGGGGTCCGGCGCAAGGTGCAGGTAGGTAAACAGCGTCTGCCCCTTGCAAAGCAGCTCGTACTCCGCCTCGAGCGGCTCCTTGACCTTTACGATCATCTCCGAGGCGGCGTAGACA
>DXVG01000026.1:11804-12254 GCA_019409045.1 Clostridiales bacterium
GTATCTGCGCGCCGACGGCGGCGTACTCGTCGTCCGCAAAGCCGCTTCCCGCGCCCGCGCCCCGCTCGATATAGACGGCGTGCCCGGCGCGCACCAGTGCGTCGGCTCCGGCGGGCGTGATCGCCACGCGACCCTCCTGCGGCTTGATCTCTCGTGGACAGCCGATGCGCATGCTCAAAACCCCTTTCCTTCAGAATGCCGTTGGTGCTTATATCATATCACATTCCGGGGGATTTTCAAGCAGTTCTTCGCGCGCATGCAACCCGAGCCGCACGGGGAGAATCACGGCGCGGACGCAAGGCGCAGAGCGGGCCTGAAGCCGAACACGCCCTGTCGGCGCGCGAAGGAAATGGGGCAGCAATGGATAGGGCCTTAAGGGATGCGTGGCAAAACATGCACAAAAAAATCCGAACCGCTCAGGTTCGGATATTGCGGACTTGGTGGAGCATA
>DXVG01000260.1 GCA_019409045.1 Clostridiales bacterium
TCACTTCCGAAAGAAGACAAGCGGAAGTGATTTTTGCTTCCTGCGTCAGCATCGCTTGCAAACTGCGGTCACTTACGTCCAAGTAAGCTCCCTTGTTTGCAAGCTCGCTTCCTTGGCTTGCGGGCTTTCTCAACGCCCTGGCAGTCTGTTGACTTTGTCAACATCCTGCGGCGGCGGCCGCATGCGCGGCCGCCGCACCACCACACCGCCCCGGGCCTCAGGCCCGGGGCGGCTGCGTTTATTCGGCGGGGATCACGCGCGGCTCGTGCGGCACGGCGTTGAGCGTTTCCGCGCCGTCCTCGGTGATGAGTACCAGGTCCTCCTCGCGCACGCCGAAGCGGCCCGGCAGGTAGACGCCCGGCTCCACCGAGAACACCATGCCCGGCGCCGCCACGCGCGTCTCCGTCGCGCTGGCGTTCGGCGGCTCGTGTCCCTCCAGGCCGATGCCGTGGCCTGTGCGGTGGATGAAGTACTGCCCATAGCCCGCGTCCTCGATCACCTTGCGCGCCGCGCGGTCCACGTCCCGCAGGGGCACGCCCGGCCGCGCCGCCGCGCGCCCCGCGGCGTTCGCGCGGCACACCAGCTCGTGTACGCGCTTCTGCTCGTCCGTCGGCTCGCCGTAGAACACCGTGCGCGTCATGTCGCTGGCGTAGTACCTCCAGGTCAGGCCCACGTCCAGGATCACCGAATCGCCGCGCCGCAGAGGCGTGTCGTCCGTCACATGATGCGGCTCGGCGCAGTTCGCGCCAAAGCAGATCAGCGTGGGAAAGCTCGGGCCCGAGGAGCCGAGAGAGCGCGCGGTGCGGTTGTACGCGGCCGCGATGTCCGCCTCCGTCGCGCCCGCGCGGATGGCCGACATCGCCGCCAGTATGCTCTGGTCGTTTTTGCGGGAGCTCTCGCGCATCAGCGCGATCTCCTCCGCGTCCTTGTACATGCGCGCGTCGTCCACCGGCGCGGAGCCGAGCACCGGTTTTACGTCCGATCGCGCGTCCATCAGCCGCAGCGTGAACTGGCTGGGCCAGGCCTTGTCGATGCCCAGCCTGCCCGGGCGCACGCTCTGGCTCAGCAGCGCCACCGGGTCGTCCGTGTCGTCAAAGTCGCACAGCGGCGCGCCCGCGCTCTCCGGCGTCAGGGCGAACAGGCGGTTGACAAACAGCCGCGTCTCGCCGCTTTTGTGCACATACAGCGCCAGCATGCGGGCGCCGGGGTTGACCCACGCGCCGGTGAGGTAGAACACAGAGGCGGGCGCGGAAACCACCAGCTGCTCAAGCCCCATCTCTTCCATGTTGCGGATCACGCGTTCCAGACGGTTTTGCTTCATATTATACCTCCAGTATCGTTTATGCGGCGCGGTCGGTCGCCAACAGCACGCGAAAGCCGCCGCGTATGTCGAGCGTCTCCACGCGCGCGTAGTGCTCGCGCAGGAACCGCTCGGCGGACTTTGCGCCCTGCTGCGTGCGGATCACCAGCACAAGCGCGCCGCCGGGCGCGAGAAATTGCCGCGCCTGCTCAAACAGGGCGTAGATCACGGCCTTGCCCGCGCGGATGGGCGGGTTGGTCACGATCCAGTCGAACGCGCCCTCCACGGCCGCGAAGCCGTCGCCCACCACCACGCGCGCGTTGGCGACGCCGTTCAGGCGCAGGTTGCGCTCGGCCAGCTCCGCGGCGCGCCGGTTCACGTCGCTGAGCGTGAAGGCGGCGCCCGGGTACTTCTTTGCAAGCACGCCGCCCAGCGCGCCCCAGCCGCAGCCCAGGTCCAGCACGCGGCCCGAGAGCGGCGGCAGCGCCTCCAGAAGCGCGCGCGTGCCCGCGTCCAGGCCGTCGCGGGAGAACACGCCCGCGTCGGTGACAAACTCCATTTCCACGCCCAGCGCGCGCACGCACAGGCGGCGCTCGTCGTGCCCCGAGGAGGGCGCGGCGGTAAAGTAATGCTCCGACATGCTTCAGTTCCTTTCCAGGCGCGCGGCGCGGAACAGGCGCGCCACTTCCTCGTCGGTCAGCGGGCGGCTCCCGCCCGGCGGCAGCGCAGCGTCCAGCGCCACGCCGCCCATGCGCTCGCGCATCAGCGCCGTCACCGGATGCCCCACGGCGGCGAGCAGGCGCTTGACCTCGTGATGGCGGCCTTCGGTGACGGTCAGGCGCACGAGGCCCTCGGCGAGCACCTCCAGCCGCGCCGGGCGGGCGGTGAAGTCGGAAAGCTCGACGCCCGCGGCCAGGCGCTGCACGTCCTGCGCGTCCGGCGTGCCCTCCACATGGGCGATGTACGCCTTCTCCACCGCGTACCTGGGCGAGGTCAGCCGGTGCAGCAGCTCGCCGTGCGTTGTGAACAGCAAAAGCCCGGTCACGTCCCTGTCCAGCCGACCTACCGGCGAGGGCGAGCGGCGGCGTGCCTCCTCCGGGAGCAGCGAAAACGCCGTCGGCTCCCGCGCGTCGGAGACGGCGCTGAGCACGCCCGCGGGCTTGTTGAGCATGAGAAACACATCGCCCGGCGGCGCGACGCTCCGGCCGTCCAGCCGCACGTCCGCGCCGTCCACGCGCATTCCCGGGTCGCGCGCGACCGCGCCGTTCACCGTCGCGCGGCCGTCGGCCACCGCGCGTTTGGCCTGCGCGCGCGTGAGGCCCGCTCCGGCGAGCAGCTTGTCCAGCCGCACGCGCTCACCTCCCCCGCCGCACTCTGCGGCGAATGCTTTGCTACATTATAACACGGCGCGACCCGCATGCGCAAGCCGCTGCGGCGCATAGCATGCAGGGGGGGTGATCGCGTGCGCTGGGCGCTGAAGATCGCAAAGCTCGCGGGGACGCTGGCGCTGGTGTTTTTGATGATGGTCTGGCCGGGCGAGGCGCTCTCGGCAGCGCAGGGGGCGATGCGCGCGTGGACGGCCTCGGTCGCGCCCGCGCTGTTTCCGTTTCTGGCGCTTTTGCCTGCGCTGACCGGGTCGGAGGCGCGCGACGCCTATGAGCGCGCGCTGGGCCGCGCGATGCGGCCGCTGTTTCGCCTGCCGGGACGCGCCGCGCCGACGCTGAAGATCACCATGTACCCGCACACCTGCAAGACCGCCGC
>DXVG01000261.1 GCA_019409045.1 Clostridiales bacterium
GCGTCAGATGTGTATAAGAGACAGGTCCTCATCCATGTCCCCCACGCGAAACAGCCTGAACTGGTCGCCCTCGGGGCTGTCAGCGAGCGCCTCGTGCGCGCGGGCGACGACGCTTGCGGCCACCTCGCGCGTGAGCTTCGGCGCAAAGGGGAGGTCCTGGTAATTTCTCGCCAGCCGGACGCGGCTGGAGATGACCACATCCTGCTCAGGGGCCTGCGGATAGTCAGCCATTGTCCTTCCCCTCCTCCTCCGGTTCCGCGCTGCGCGCGCCGAGCTGCTGCTTGAGCGCGCGCACCTGGTCGCGCAGCCGCGCGGCCTCCTCGTACTCCTCCGCGGCGATCGCCTTGACAAGGTCCTCGCGCAGGCGATCGATGTTCATGCGGATGGAGACGTCGCTTCCGCTGCCGCCGGGCATGCGCCCCGCGTGCTGCGTGTTGCCGTGTACGCGCATCAAAAGCCCCTCCAGAGGCTTGCGAAACGCCTGATAGCACTGCGCGCACCCAAGCATGCCGCTCTTCTGAAAGGAGGCGTAGCTGGTCGCGCAGCCGGGACACACCAGATCGGCAAACTCGTCCGGCTCATCCGCGCCGTCCTTTTTCGCGCCCGCCGACTCGAGAAAGCCGCACAAGAGGCCCGCCAGATTGGAAAAGTCCAGCCCGGGAATCTGCTTTTGATATTTTGCCATGCACACCGGGCAGAGATTCCGCTCTGATTTTTCCTCCCCGGTAATGGTGGTCAGGTGGAACTGCGCGGGCCGAATGCCGCATTCGTCACACATCATGGCGCTCGCCCTCCTCTCGATTGCGAAATACCTGTTCGAGCATATTCCGAAGCACTGAGGCGCGCAGCACGTCCTTGGCGCTCACAGGAAGCGCAAGCGCGTTGCGCGCCACCGCGGCGCGCATGATCCTCGCCTCGTTGGGCGTTATGATCTTGCGGTCGCGCAGATCCGCGATGATGGCGCAGGCGTCGTCCTCGCTCACGCTGTTGCCGACGCGCTTGAGAAGCACATCGAGCAGGTTGCACTCCTCGCACTCCCGCATGCGCACGATGCGCACATAGCCGCCGCCCCCGCGCCGCGATTCGATGATGTAGCCGTGATTGACCGAAAACCGCGTCGCAAGTACATAATTGATCTGTGAGGGCGCGCACCCAAAGTGCTGCGCAAGCTCGTTGCGCCGCACCTCGATCTGCGTCCCCTCGTCCATCAGCTCTTTGATAAATCGCTCGATGGAATCGCTCAACTGCGCCATACCGATCACCTCTTTGATGCGCGATGGAAACATAATTGACCATCTCTGACTATTATAGCTCGAGACGGTCAAGAAATCAATGGATTTTTTCGGTTTTTACACTTCGTTCACAAATGTGTTCGCCTTTCGCAGGAAGGCGAGCACGAGCTGCGCAGAATTGCGGGCGGCAAGCGGCAGAAATTCCGCGTAGGACATGGCTGCCTCCTCGTCCCCGCCGTCGGACACGGAGCGGATCACCGCGCAGCGCACGCCGTTGAGCGCGCAGACCTGCGCGATCGCCCCCGCCTCCATCTCGCACACGGCGGCGGAAAAGAGGGAGACGATCTCCGCCTTGCGCGCGGAGGAGGCGACAAACTGGTCGCCCGAGGCGATCCGGCCCTGCGTTGCGCGCAAATTGAGCTCCGCCGCGCAGGCGCACAGCGCGCGCGCCGCATCCTCATCGCATGCGAAGGAGAGCGCGTTCACCGTGGAGACGAATCCGGGCGGGTCGCCCAGCGCGGTGGTGTCCACGTCGTGCTGGATCACGTCCCGGCCTACCACCACGTCGCCCACGCGCAGCCCAGCGTCCAGCGCGCCCGCGACGCCCGTGTTGAGTATCAGAGACGGCGCGTAGCACAGCGCCATGGTCTGCACGCACACAGCGGCGTTGACCTTGCCGATACCCGCGCGCGCGATCGCGACCTCGCGGCCCTCAATGGCGCCGCGCAGGAAGGAGACGCATCCGCGCCGCTCGGTGCGCGCGCCCTCGAGCGCCTGCGCGAGCAGCTCGATTTCGATGTCCATGGCCCCGATGATGCCGATCATATGCTCCCTCCCCGCGCAAGCAGCGCGACGGCCTGGGCGGAAATGCCCTCCTCACGGCCCTCGAAGCCCATGCGCTCCGTCGTTGTGGCCTTTACGTTGACCTGCTCCGGGCGCACGCACAGCGCCGTGGCGAGATGCTCGCGCATCTTTTCTATGTAGGGCGAGAGCTTCGGCCGCTGCGCGACGATGGTCACATCCGCGTTGACCACGCGCATGCCGCGCTCCTCCACGCGGCGCATCACCTGCGCAAGCAGGAGCATGGAGCATATGCCGCGGTATCGCTCGTCCGAGTCCGGAAAGTGTCTTCCGATGTCGCCCTCGCCCAGCGCGCCGAGAAGCGCGTCCATCAGCGCGTGTACGGCCACGTCCGCGTCCGAGTGGCCGTCCAGTCCGCGCTCGGATGGCACGCGCACGCCGCAGAGCACCAGCGCGCGGCCCTCTACAAGGCGGTGCGCGTCGTATCCCTGCCAACCCTGAAGTCGCAAGGCATGTGCATGCGCTCAAAATCCTCCCTCGTGGTCAGCTTGATGTTTCCGGGGCTGTCCGGGGCGGTGAACAGCGTCACCTGCCCATAGCGCCGCTCGTAGATGTCCGCGTCGTCCGTGGCCGTCCAGCCCTCCTCGGCGGCGCGGCGGTACGCCTCGACGATCTCCGCGCGGCGGAAGGTCTGCGGCGTCTGCGCGGCACGGAGGCTGTCGCGCGCGAGCGTCTGCACGCGCCCATCGTCGCCGACGCGCTTGATGGTGTCCACCACGGGCGTGCAGGCAACGCCGCTGCCCGTGCGCCGCGCAAGCTCGATGGATGTGCGCAGTATCTCCTCGGACACAAAGGGGCGCGCCGCATCGTGTATGGCAACGATCTGCGCGTCCTCGGGAAGGCGCGCAAGCCCATGCATGACGGATTCCTGCCGCGTCGCGCCGCCGTCGGCCACGCGCGAAACGAGGGGGAACGGCCCCTCTGTCCGGCACAGGCGCGC
>DXVG01000262.1 GCA_019409045.1 Clostridiales bacterium
CGTGCGTGCTCCCCGTGGCGCTGCGCATGGTCTGGCAGGTGTACGAGGCCGTGAAGATCCCCATCATCGGCATGGGCGGCGTCTCCAGCGCCTCGGACGTTCTGGAGATGATGCTCGCCGGGGCGAGCGCCGTGCAGGTGGGCGCCGCCAACCTGCGAAACCCCTGCGCCTGCCGGGACATCATTCGCACGCTGCCCACGGAAATGGCCCGCTGCGGCATAGACGATCTTTCAAAAATCATAGGAGGCGCGCATCATGGGTAAGGACGTCATCATCGCTCTGGACTTCCCCGACCGCGAGGAAACGCTGGCCTTCCTCGACCGCTTCACCGGCAAAAAGCCCTTCGTCAAGGTAGGCATGGAGCTGTTCTACGCCGAGGGGCCGGACATCGTGCGCGAGATCAAGCGCCGCGGCCACAAGATCTTCTTAGACCTCAAATTGTGCGACATCCCCAACACCGTCAAGGGCGGCATGCGCTCGCTCTCCAGTCTGGACGTGGACATGACCAACCTGCACGCCTTCGGCACCGTCGCCATGATGGAGGCCGCGCTCGAGGGCCTGACACGGCCGGACGGCACGCGGCCGATGCTCATCGCCGTCACGCAGCTGACCAGCACCGACCAGGTGCGCATGGAAACGGAGCTGCTCATCGAAAAGCCGCTTCCCGAAGTTGTGATGCACTACGCGCAGCTGGCCCGCAGGGCCGGGCTGGACGGCGTGGTCTGCTCTCCGCTGGAGGCGGGCGAGGTACACGCGCGCTGCGGCGCGGACTTTGTCACCGTCACCCCCGGCGTGCGCTTTGCCGGCGGCGACGCGGGCGACCAGAGGCGCGTGACCACCCCGGAAAAAGCCCGCGAGCTCGGCTCGGACTACATCGTGGTCGGCCGCCCCATCACGCAGGCGGAAGACCCCGTGGAAGCCTACGAGCGCTGCCTGGCCGGCTTCGTCGGATAAGGAGGAACGACACATGGATATGCAAGAGAGAATCGCCCGCGACCTGCTCTCCATCGGCGCGGTGTTCCTGCGCCCGGAGCAGCCCTTTACCTGGGCAAGCGGCATCAAAAGCCCCGTCTACTGCGACAACCGCCTCACGCTCACCGCGCCGGATGTGCGCCTGGACGTGGAAAACGGCCTCGCCGAGACCATCCGCGCGCACTACCCGGACTGCGACGCGCTGATGGGCACCTCCACCGCGGGCATCGCCCACGCGGCCATCACCGCGCACATACTCGGCCTGCCCATGGGCTATGTGCGCTCCGGGGCCAAGGACCACGGCCGCGGCAACCAGATCGAGGGCAGGCTGGAAAAGGGCTGGAAGGTGGTGGTCGTGGAGGACCTGATCTCCACCGGCGGCAGCGTCATCGAGGTGGTCAACGTGCTTCGCGAGGCCGGGGCCGAGGTGCTGGGCATCGCCAGCATCTTCACCTACGGCATGCAAAAGGGCCTCGACCGCTTAAAGGCCGCGAACGTCCAGAACATCAGCCTGTCCAACTTTGACGCCGTCTGCCGCGTGGCCGCGCAGGAGGGCTACATCCAGGAAGCGGACATCGCGCGGCTCTTGGCCTTCCGCGACAATCCCTCGGACGAGAGCTGGATCGGAGGCGCAAAATGAGAAGCCTGATCGACATACTCGAGCTGTCCGCCGCCGAGATCGCCGAGCTCATCGCAACGGCGGAGGACATCATCGCAAACCCCGCAAAGTACGCCGAGGCCTGCCACGGCAAGAAGCTGGCGACGCTGTTTTTCGAGCCCTCCACGCGCACGCGCCTGAGCTTTGAGGCGGCCATGTACGAACTGGGCGGGCAGGTGCTGGGCTTTTCGGAGGCGGCCTCGTCCTCGGCATCCAAGGGCGAGAGCGTTTCAGACACGGTGAAAGTCGTCTCCTGCTACGCCGACATCATCGCCATGCGCCACCCCAAGGAGGGCGCGCCGCTGGTGGCCTCCATGAAGGCGGACGTGCCGGTCATCAACGCCGGCGACGGCGGGCACAACCACCCCACGCAGACGCTTGCCGACCTTCTGACCATCTGGCGCGAAAAGGGCCGGTTTACCGACCTGACCATCGGCCTGTGCGGCGACCTCAAGTTCGGCCGCACGGTGCATTCGCTGATCGCGGCCATGTCCAGGTACGAGAACGTGAGATTCGCGCTGATCTCGCCGGAGGAGTTGAAGCTGCCCAGCTATGTGAAAAAGGACATACTGCAAAGGCACGGCGTCGCCTATGTGCAGACCACCGATCTTGAGAGCGTCATGCCGGAGCTGGACGTTCTGTACATGACGCGCGTGCAGCGCGAGCGCTTCTTCAACGAGGACGAATATGTGCGCCTCAAGGACAGCTACATACTCACCCCGCAGAAGCTCAAGACCGCGAAGGAGAGCCTGTCCATACTGCATCCGCTGCCGCGGGTGAACGAGATCTCCGTGGCCATCGACGACGACCCGCGGGCGTGCTACTTTAAGCAGGCGCTCAACGGAAAATACATGCGCATGGCGCTGATCCTGAAGCTGCTGGGGGTGGAAGTATGAACATCGACGCGATCCGCAACGGCATCGTCATCGACCACATACGCGCGGGGCGCGGCATGGAGATCTACCGCATGCTCAACCTCGAGGCGCTGGACTGCTCGGTGGCGCTTATAAAGAACGCGCCCAGCGGCAAGATGGGAAGGAAGGACATCATCAAGATCGACCGCGTGCTGGACGTGGATTTGGACGCGCTGGGGTATATCGACCCGGACATCACCATCAACGTGATCGTGGACGGCGTGCTGACCGAGAAGCGGCACCCGGAGCTTCCGGAGACGATCACCAACATCATCAAGTGCAAGAACCCCCGCTGCATCACCACCACGGAGCAGGAGCTGCCGCAGGTGTTCAGGCTCACCGACCGCGAAAGGCGCGTCTATCGCTGCCTCTACTGCGAGGGCCAGGCCAAGTAACCCCGCACTCCGTCCCCCCCGTAACCCCGCCGGAGGCCACTGGGAGATTCTTAAGAACCTCAGGTTCTTAAGCGGGTCTGGGC
>DXVG01000263.1 GCA_019409045.1 Clostridiales bacterium
CGCGAGCGAGCCGTTCATCGCCGCGTCCGAGCCGAACGTGGCGCGGCGCACGGACATGCGCCGGCAGTCCGGGGAAAGCATGCGCGCGTAGATGCGCCGCTCGAGCAGCTCCGCCAGCAGCCCGTCCGCCTCCGCGGTCTCGTGCTGGCTCAGGTAGATGATCTCCGGGTCGAACATGTTGACCATGTTGATCAGCGCGCAGGAGAGGTAATCGCAATACTCCTCCAGCGCGGACAGCGCCGCGCGGTCGCCCTGGCAGGCGGCGTGCAGCATGTTTTCCCAGTTCAGTTCCTCCGCAGAGCGCAGCGAGGAATCCACGCCCTCGTGTATGCGCTCGCGCACATGCCGGGCCATGTTCTGCGTGTTGGCGTACAGCTCCAGGCACCCCCGCGAGCCGCAGGAGCAGACCGGCCCGTCAAAGCAAATGGTGGTGTGGCCCAGCTCGCCGCCCAGGCCGTGCTGGCCCACATGCAGCTTGCCGTCGGCGATCACGCCGCAGCCGATGCCGTTCCAGATCAGCAAAAACAGAAAGTTCGCGTGCGCCCTGCCCTCTCCGAAGAGCTTTTCCCCCTGCGCCGCGGCCATGTTGTCCGAGGACAGGAACACGGGAAGCCCCGTATCCTCCTGGATGGCGCGCACGATGGGCACGTCGTGCAGGCCGAAGAAGTTCGCGGGCGAGAGCATCGTGCCGCGCTCGGTGCTCACCGGGCCGATGGCCGCCACGCCGATGCCCAACACAGGACGCTGACAGCTTTGCAGCGCGCGCCGGACGGAGGCAAGCGTTATCTCGATGAGCTTTTCGCACGACATCTGCGGCGGATAGTGTGTGTGCTCCTTCCAGAGCACGCGCAGGCGCAAATCCCCCACGCACACCTGCACGCCGTAGCGGGAGACGAACACGCCGATCTCCAGAGGCGATGTCGGGGAAATGTCCAGATAGCCCGGCCTGCGCCCCGCGCCTGTGCCCGCGCGCGCCTGCATGGGCTCGCACACGATGCCGTGCCTCGTCATCTCGCCGATGATGTTGCTCATGGACATCTTGCTCAGTCCCGTCTTCTCGGCGATCTCGGCGCGGGAAATCATCGGGTTTTCGGCGATGGTGCGCAATACGAGGCAGCGATTCTCGAGCTTTACATCGTTGACGCAGCGCCCCTGCCGGTTCTCCATGCCGTTTCCCCTCCCTCTCCCTGACCAAAGCGCAGGCGGCCAGAACTGGCCGCCCGCACAGGCTCATATCGCGTTTTTGCCTTAGCCGAGCAGCTCCGCGCAGGCGGCGGCGTCGAGCACGGAAACGCCGGTGTCGACGTCTTCAAACTCGGTCTCGCCCTGCAGGGCGGCGGCGGCGGTCATCATGCCCTGATAGCCCATGTCATAGGGGTTCTGGGCCATGGTGCACAGCAGGCTTCCGTCCACGACCAGGTTGAGGATGGCATCGGACTTGTCGAAGCCCACGCCGATCAGCTCGTTGCCGTTGGCGGCGATGGCGTTGCCGACGCCCACGCTGCAGCCCTCGTTCGCGCCGAACAGGCCCACGACGCCCTCAGTGATGTAGTTGTTGGCGATCTCCTGGCTCAGGGTCGCGTCGCCGTTGGAGTACTGGGTCTCGAGTATCTCAAAGCCGGAGTCGGCCAGCGCCTCGCGGAAGCCCTCCTCGCGCTGCGCGGTGGAGGCGGTGGCGGCGTTGACGTTGACGATGCCGATGGTGCCCTCGGTGATGCCCTTGGCCTCGAGCGCGGCCAGCATCTGCTCGCCGGCGAGCACGCCCGCGTTCTTGTTGTTGGTGGCCAGCGTCTGCACGGCGCCGTCATAGTTGGCGGGAGAGTCGACGTAGATGAGGATCACGCCGTTGTTGTGCAGCTCTTCCAGCGTGGCGACCTGGGTGTCCGGGCCGTTGGAGGCCAGCAGGATGACCTCGGCGTTGTCGGCGTAGGCGTTGTTGATGCACTCGATCTGCGCCGCGTCGTCCTTGCCCTGGGTGGGCGCGTTCCAGACGTAGTTGATGTTGATGCCCTGCTCAGCCAGCTCGGCGACGGCGTCCTTGCAGCCCTCGTCCACGCTGACCCAGTGCGCGTCGAACAGGTCCATGGTGATCAGGTAGATGGTGTGGGTCTCGCCCTCGGCGAAGGCGGTGCAGCCCAGCGCCAGCATCAGGCACAGAACCAGAGCGAACAGTTTCTTCATGGTGATTTCCTCCTTGTGTTTTTATCTAAAGCGCAATGCGCCTTAAATCCTCAGGACTTGGGCTTGCGGGAGAAGCGGCCGCTGCGGGCGACCACGTCCGCCAGCACGCTGAGCACGACGATGACGCCGATGATGACGTTGCGGGGGCCGACGGCCACGCCGGCAAACTGCAGGCCGTTGCTCAAGACGCTCCACACGCCCGCGCCCACGACCGTGCCAAGCAGTATGCCCTGGCCGCCCAGCGTGGACACGCCGCCGATGACCGAGGCCGCGACCGCGTACATCTCATAAGACATGCCCGCGTCCATGGTGCCGGTACCGGTGGTGGCGCACTGGATGAGGCCAACCAGGCCCGCGCACGCGGAGCTGACGAGGTAGGCCTTGGTGGTGGTCCAGTAGACGCTCACGCCCGAGAGCTTGGCCGCGTCGATGTTGGAGCCGATGGCGTAGAGGTGACGGCCCGTGCGCGTCTGGCTGAGGATGAAGTTAAACACCAGCCAGACCACCAGCGCGATCCAGAACGTGTTGTAGATCGTGAGGAACTTCTCGTAGTAGAAGAAATCGCGGAACGCGCCGGCCATTTCGCCGATGGAGTTGGTGTTCATGTTGTTGTTGACCATCTGCGCGACGCCGCGGGCGACCTGCATGGTGCCCAGCGTGGCGATGAACGGCGGCAGCTTGCAGCCCGCCACGAGCGTGCCGTTGATAAAGCCCGTGAACAGGCAGATGACCATCGTCAGAAGGCAGGCGGCCAGCGGATGCCAGCCGTTGCACATCAGCGTGGCCGAGGTCATGCAGCTCATGCCCAGCACCGAGCCGATGGA
>DXVG01000264.1 GCA_019409045.1 Clostridiales bacterium
CACCGGCAGCGCGCGCAGCCCCACCGCGCGGCAGCCGAGCGCCACGCCGCCCACGCCGCCCAGCAGCCCGCCGTAGAACACGATGCCGCCCTGCGAGAGCACCTCCAGCAGCCTTCCCTCGCGCGCGGCGCGCACGAGCGCGTCCACGCCCACCGAGAACAGCAGGTAGAACACATACCCGCCCAGCAGCGCCAGCGCGAACGCGCAGGACAGCACAAACAGCGCGCACTCCCAGCGGATGCCGCGCGCGCGCAGCAGCCGCTTCAGCAGCGCAAAGCCCGCCAACAGCCCCGCCAGCATCCAAAGCCCGTAGGTGCCGACGGGGTAGCCGAAGATGGAAACGTAGGGATGCATGCGCCCCGCGTCAGAGCGCCGCCACGCGCGAGGCCTCCGCCAGCGCGGCGCAGCCCGCGCAGGAGAAGCACACGATGGTGATCACCAGGCCGATCAGCGAGCAGGCGATGCCGATCACCGCCAGGCCGCTGTGCTCCCCGTCGCGCATGATGCCCAGTGCGCCCAGCGCGAACCCGGCCGCGACCAGCGCCACCGCGAGGAACACGCCCCAGCCCAGCAGCGACAAAAACGCGCACGGGACAGACAGCGCGCCGACGAGCAGCGCGATCATCGAAAGCGTGATCGTACCCATACCGATCCCCTCCTTCTCTATGGCACAAGTATAGGGCGGGCCGGGGCATTTGTCAAGCGGCGTACAGAGCGCAGAGCGTTGAGAAAGCCCGCAAGCCAAGGAAGCGAGTCTGCAAACAAGGTTTCTTACATGGGCGTAAGTGACCGCAGTTTGCAGGCGAAGCTGACGCAGGAAGCAAAAATCACTTCCGCTTGCTTTCTTTTCGGAAGTGATTTTTGCGTTTGCGGGCTTTATCGACGGTCTGCGCCGCGCCCCGCTTTTGCGGGGCGCGGCGAGTGATTCCTGCGTTGGTTTACATCTGACTATTGGCCAGGATCTCGGACAGGCCCGACACGTTCGTGCCCAGCACGCCCAGCGCGCGCATGGAGAGCGTGCCGGCCTCGTTCATGAGCGTTTCGAGGTCCTTCTCGCCCAGGGACATCGCGTCCAGGCCCTCGCCCGAGAGCGCGGGTATGTTCGCGTCCGCCGAGGCGGTGTGCAAAATGTCCACGCCCAGCGCGAGCTGGTAGGACGTGCTCTGCTCGCCGTAGCCCATGTTACAGGCCAGCGTCAGCGCGCCGGAGCGGTCCAGCGTGCCCAGCGCGTTCTGCTCGTAGGTGCCCTCATACTCGTAGGTGAACGAGTAGGCCGTGTCGGACGGGTCGGCGATGGAGAGGTTGCCGTAGTAGTAGTCCTGACCGCCATCGTGCCTGGCCTGCAGCAGCAGGTCAAACGTCGCGTAGCTCTGCACAGTTCCGGCCGACAGGACGAGGTTGTACTCGTCGTAGTCGTAATCCACGCCGTCCGCGGGCCAGTCGTAGGCGTTGATGCTGAAAAATTTCATCTCGCCGCCGTCGTTCATGGTCATGTTGAACTCCAGCGTGGCCGCCTGCGGGTTGTCGGGGGAGTGGCCCAGCGCGTAGTAGACGATCTCCGCCTGCGCGGTGACGGTCTCATCACCGCTGTAGATCTGCTCGGTCATGGTCATGGTCATGGAGCCGTCGGTCATGACCGCGTCGGCGTGCGCCGTCGCACGGACGCCGTCGCCCATGTCGAGCGCGATGTCCTCGACGACGACGATGCTGCCGTCCTCCTGCGTGTAGCCGTCGGCCACGATGTTCATCGCGTCGCCGCCGGTCACCTCAATGCGGGCGCAGCTGGGATCGTCCACGCCCATCCAGAGGGTCAGCTTGATCTCCTCGGGGAGCGCCTGCGTGGCGTCCGCCTTGTCCAGGTTGTACGCGTCCACGGACTGGCCGGTCACGTTGCCGACGTACTGGGTGACCAGCTCGCTGCCGCGCAGCGCGGCCTCCAGATCGCTCACGAACGTCTCGAGCGCCTCGCCGGTCACGGTGTAGGACACGCCCTGCATCTGCATGGCGCCGGTGGCAAAGTCGATGGTCTGCACGCCCTCGTCCGTCTCGGTCGCAAGCACGGTCTCAGCCAGCGCGCCAAAGGGCGCGAGCAGCGCCTCGGCCAGCTGCCCGAGCGCGTCGCCGGAGAGCAGCTCAGTCAGCCCGGAGAGCATTTCGAGGCTCTCCTCGTCCAGCATCTTCTCAAGCGGCAGCACATAGTGGTCGCTCAATCCCGTGGCGCCCAGCGAGAGCTGGCGGCCGTCGAACAGCGCCACGCCCTCCGCGGCGGTCTCCTCGCCGCCCAGGAGGCGCAGCGCGAGCGCGACGCCCTCGTCCGTATCGGCGAGCGTGCCCTCCAGCGTCGCGCCGGTCAGGTCGACCAGCGCCATGCCGTTGACGCTGACCACCGGGTCGTAAATGCGCAGCGTATGGGCCGTGCGCTCCGCTGCCTGCTCCGCAAAGGCGGTCGGCGCGAGCAGCATCGCAAGGCACAGCGCGATGGCGAGCAGTTTTCCGTATCCCTTCATGGTCTTCCCTCCTGTATCGTGGTTTGCGCGCAAATGCGGATACACGCCCCTTAGACGCGCGCAATGCCGCTTTGGTTCACTTCACAACGCCCTTTTTGAGAATGACGTTGGCGTAGACCGCCGTTTCGCCGGTGGCGATGACGGCGTAGGCCTTGTTGGCGCGGTCGTAGAAGTCGAACCGCTCCAGAAAGCCCACCTTCGTGCCGGGCTGGTGCTTTTCCACCAGCGCGCGGTACGCGTCCCAGATGGACGTGTCCGCGTTGTCGCCGGGCGTCTTGTTCATCAGAAGCACGGGTTCCTCGACATAGGTGTCCAGCGGCAGGAACGTGAGCATCGCGTCGAGTATCTCGCACACGCCGTGGCCGTCCAGCCTCACCAGCCGCTTTGCCGTGGCGGCGGCGGGGTAGTTGCCGTCGCCGATGACGATCTCGTCCCCATGGCCCATCTCCATCATGATCTTCAGAAGCTCCGGGG
>DXVG01000265.1 GCA_019409045.1 Clostridiales bacterium
GTTTGCAAGCTCGCTTCCTTGTCTTGCGGGCTTTCTCAACGCCCTGTCAGTCTGTTGACTTTGTCAACATACTGAGGGGGAGCGAAAAACCGCTCCCCCTCTAAGCGTCGTGCTTTGCGCCCCTTACTTGCCGAAGTACCGCTTGAGCAGGCCCTCGAACGCCTTGCCGTGGCGGGCCTCGTCGCGGGCCATCTCATGCACGGTGTCGTGAATGGCGTCCAGATTGTACTTCTTGGCCAGCTTGGCAAGCTCGGTCTTGCCCGCGGTCGCGCCGTTCTCGGCCTCGACGCGCATTTCGAGGTTCTTCTTGGTGGAGTCGGTCACCACGTCGCCCAACAGCTCGGCGAACTTCGCGGCGTGCTCGGCCTCCTCGTAGGCGGCCTTCTCCCAGTACAGGCCGATCTCGGGATAGCCCTCGCGGTGCGCCACGCGCGCCATGGCCAGGTACATGCCCACCTCGGTGCACTCGCCGGTGAAGTTGGCGTTCAGGCCCTCGATGATCTGCTTGCGGACATCCTCGGGAACATCCGCGCCAAAGGACTTGCCCACGCCCACGACGTGCTCGGCCGCCCAGCTCATCTCGCCCTTCTGCTCGACGAACTTATCGGCAGGAGCCTTGCAAACGGGGCAGAACGCCGGAGGGGTGTCGCCTTCATGGACGTAACCGCAGACGGAACATACGAACTTCTTCATGGATGATTGCCTCCTTATTTTTCCCTTGTGTGTTTGTGTTGGACCTTACGTTATCTATATACCCTTTGCCTCCCACGATGAAACAAGCGGGGGCAAAAACTTTTCGGGAATCTGCATGCGGTGCTGCGTATAGCGGCGCATCAGCCGCGCGGCCTCCGGCCAGTCCGGTGTGAGGACGAGCTTGGGAGCGTTTTCAAAGCGCGTGCGGGGCAGCTTGAACAGTATGCGGCGCGCGCCCTCGGAGATGCGCGCGGCGCCGCTTGCGCAGCTGGAGCACACCGCGCCGCCCTGCCGCGCGTCAAAGCGCGCGGGGCCGTCGATGGCGCGGCCGCACAGCACGCACGCCTCCACGCGCGGGGAGAGGCCCGAGAGCGCCATGAAGTGCGCCTCAAAGGCGAAGGTCAGCATCGCCGCGGGCAGGTCGACCGCGTAATTGAGATGCGCGAGCGCGCGCAGGGCGAGCATGAACACCTCCTGCGCGGGCACGTCGCGCGGAACGCCTGCGTCGAGCAGCTTGAGCCAGTACGCGCCGTGCACGAGCCGATCGTAATCCTCGCGCAGCGCGTAGAAGCCCTCGCGCACCTGGCACTGCTCGATGGAATACCGGTCGCCCCGGCGAAAGAGCTGAAATTCCCCGCTGATGAACGGCTCGGTGGCGTTGATCAGCGGCGACTTTGCCCGGCGGCAGCCGCGCGCCACCGCGTCCAGCCGGCCGTGGTCGGGCGTGAGCAGCGTGACCATGCGGTCGTAATCCGCGTAGTCCGCGCGGCGCAGCACCAGGGCGTCCGTGATCAGGGCGGGCACGTCAGTCGTCCTCGTAGCCGAGCGCGCGCAGGTCGCCCGCGCGGTTGCGCCAGTCCTCGCGCACCTTCACCCACAGCTTGAGCAGCACCTGCGTGTCCAGAAGGCGCTCTATGTCCTTGCGCGCGGCCGCGCCGATGGCGCCGAGCATCGCGCCGCGTTTGCCGATGATGATGGCCTTGTGCGAGGCGCGCTCGCAGTAGAGGTTGGCGTGTATCTCCGTAAGCCCCGGGCGCACCTGCCGGATGGAGAGCATCTCCACGCCCACGCCGTGCGGCACCTCGTCGCGCAGGCACCACAGCGCCTTTTCGCGGATGATCTCCGCGCACAGCACGCGCTCGGGCTGGTCGGTCATCATATCGTCCGGGAAGTACTTCGGGCCCTCGGGCATGGCCCCGGCCAGCATGTTAAGAAGCTCGTCCATCCTGTCGCCGCGCTTTGCCGACACGCACACGATGCGGTCAAAGCCGCAGTCGTTGAGCTTCTGAAGCTCGGGCATCAGCTTTTCCGGCGCGCACAGGTCGATCTTGTTCACCGCCAGGAATTTGGGGCAGGACATGCCGGCGATGTCCTCAAGCACCGCGCGGTCGCCCGCGCCGATGTACTGGCCGTCCACCACCGCGAGCACGGCGTCCACGCCCTCGCGCGCGTCGTTGGCGGCCTTGACCATGTACTCGCCAAGCCGCGTGCGGGGCTTGTGCAGGCCGGGCGTGTCCACGAACACGATCTGCCAGTCCGGCCGCGTGGCCACGCCCAGGAGCCGCGAGCGCGTGGTCTGCGGGTGGTTGGACACGATGGCGACCTTCTCGCCCACGAAGTGGTTCATGATGCTGGACTTGCCCACGTTCGGGCGGCCGAGGATGGCCACAAAGCCCGAGCGGAACGCCGACTTACTCTCCATCGCCGACCTCCTTGCCGAGCGACTCCGGCCCGAACGAGTGCGGAAGCAGCGCCGTGAGCGGCTCGACCGTATAGCCCCCGCCGTAGCGGCCGCAGATGACGCGCATGCCGTCGGAGAACTCGTTGAGCACCTGCCGGCAGATGCCGCAGGGCCAGGCCTCGGAGCTCGAGCCGACCACGGCAATGGCCGTGAACGCGCGCGCGCCCTCGGTCACGGCGCGGGAAACGGCGGCGCGCTCGGCGCAGATGGTGGCGCCCAGGCTGGCGTTTTCGATGTTGCAGCCCTGAAACGTGCGCCCGTCGCTCGCCAGCAGGCACGCGCCCACCTTGAACCCCGAGTAGGGGGCGTAGGCGAGGTGCATGGCCTCGCAGGCGAGGTCGAAAAGCTGTTGATCCGTCATGGTGGAATCCTCCGTTCTCAAGAGAGAGACGCGCGCCATGGCGCGCTCTTCCATGGCGCGCATGGCGGATTGGTCGTCGGGATTTTCGTGATCGTAGCCCATCAGATGCAGCGCGGAGTGTGCCGCGAGATACCCGAGCTCCCGCGCAAGCGAGTGCCCGTACTCC
>DXVG01000266.1 GCA_019409045.1 Clostridiales bacterium
ACAGCTATGAGACCATCGGCGACGCCAGCGGCAAGCGCGTGCGCAAGTCCATCCACCTGCCGCTGATCGAGATCCCGCTGGTCGCCTCGCCGCAATATAATAAGGATAGCGTCGGCGTCGGCGCGGGCATCGCCGTGGGCGTCATCGGCGTGGACGTGTCCGCCATCGTCGAGGACGGCGTGCAGTTTAACAACAAAAAGCCGCTTGACAGCCTCAGCATCTCGGCCTCGTTCGTGGGCGAGGAGGAGATGCGCGGGGGCGCGGGCGCGTCGGGCGGCACCTCCGCCACGCCCGTGGTCGCCACGGACGTCACCGGCGTGATGGTCGAGGCCTATCTGGGCAAGAGCGATGAAGTCGCAAGGGCGACGGGGGATATACTCGTTGAAGCCTCCAACTTCATGGAGCGCACATTCACCGCGGACGCGGCGGCGGTGGGCACCCGGGCCGCGGCGGGCGCGATCGTGGCCGTGAGCGTCATCAACGACAGCGCCACTTCGGACGTCAAGCGCGAAACCGAGGCGGGCGGTGACATAACCGTCTACGCCGATTCCGTCAGCCGCTTTGACGAGACCATCAAGGCATCCACCAACGGCGCGGTCTCCTCCACCGGCACCACCTCCGGCGGCTCCACGGGCGGCTCGAGCGCGACCACGCCCTCCGATTCGGACATCGCGGGCCTGATCGACGGCACCACGCAGCCCACCGGCAAGCAGGGCACCACCGGCCAGACCGAGGCCGACAAGCAGGCCGACAAGGCGCTTGCCAGCGGCGCGTCGCTCGCGGGCGACGTCAACACCAAAAACGTCAACCAGTCCCACGTCACCAACGCGGCGGCGAACCGCCAGCAGGCGCAGACCACCGAGGGCTCCATTCAGATCGCCGCGGCCATGGCGGTGAACATTCAGGAAAACCTCTCCAGCGCGAAGATACACGACGGCTACGACGTGAAGGCTGTGGGCGATGTGGTCATACTCGCCCGCAACGATACCGACGCGGTCGTCAAGGCCGACGCCAGCGCCACCGACAGCCTCAGCGGCGTGGGCGTGGCCGTGGCGATCAACACCGTCACGCACCGCAACATCGCCTACATGGGAACGGGCAGCGTCGAGGCAAAGTCCCTGACCGTGTCGGCGGAGATATATGAAAAGGAAGAATCGGAGGCGCTCGAGCAGGCGTTCAGGGGCCTCGTGATCTACCTGATCGACAACGGTGGCATCAACGACGTGGTCAACAACGCGAGAAACAGCTCCTTTGAGGACGGCGCGGTGAACCAGTTCATCCAGATCAGGGAAAAGGGCAGCGCCGCCTGGACGGACGAGGACATCGCCCGGCTCGAAGAATACGTCGAGGAGCTTGTGGACCTGGCGCTGTGGAAGGACGGCGATGAGACCACGCTCGAGGAGCGCATCGACGCGCTGATCGTCTCCACCTGGGAGGCCGGGAATCAGACCGTCACCGCCGACCACGCCTACGCCGTGGAGCAGTATGTGCTCGAGGCGCTGCGCGCCCACTACACGAACAAGCAGGCGCCCGTTAGCGCCCTGTATGGCGATATGTGCGCGCCGCTCGTCCAAGAGCTCATCGCGCTGATCGAAGACTACTGCGAGCAGACGACCTATACCTATGAAATGACCGAGCTGGCCTTCGACGTGGCGGAGGGCAAGGCCGTCTCCAACGAGGACATGGCCCGTCTGAACGCGTACCTGGGCTTTGACGCCAATCAGGCCAACATGGCGCAGATCAGGGACCTCGTCATCGAGCAGCTCACGGCGAAGATGATGGGGGACGAGGCAGCCTCCACCACCGCCTCGGTCTACGCAGACGCTGTGGGCATGCTGCTGGATGAGACGCTCACCGCGCTGGTGGACCCGGAGGCGTGGAAGTTCAGCATCGACTGGCAGAACGGCCAGCTCGTCGTGCGCAACGAGGCGGGCCAGGCCGCCCTCACCGGGATACAGATCGCGGGCGAACATATGTACACCGGCCTGGTCGAGCTTCTGACCGCGAAGTTCGGCAGCGGCAGCGAGCTGGACGGCGTGGGCCACAAGATCTCCACGCAGGCCATCTCGGGCGTTGGCGCGTCCAACGTGGGCGTAGCGGGCGCGGCGGCCATCTCGATCATCGAGGGCGTGTCCGAGGCGACCATCGCTGCAAGCTCGGCGACGGTTGACGTTGACGGAGGCGACGTCGTCCTCCACGCGGACGAAGCGCAGAAGGTCTACACCACCGCCAGCGGCTCCGCGGACAAATCGCTCAGCGCGGCGGCCAAGCTGCGCACGGTGAACAACCCCGGCACCTCCGTGGGCGTTGGCGCGTCCTTTGCCATGAGCCTCGTCACAGGAAGCACCGCCGCCACGCTGGGCGCGAATCGCACTGTGGACGCGGGTGCGCTGGACGTGCTTGCGCGCATGCGCGGGGATGTGGATACCATCGCCATCGCGGGCAGCGACCCCATCGCCCGGCGCGCCGCGGGCCTGAACGCCATCCCCACGCTGGGCAACGCGGCTTCCTCGCAGAACTACAAGGCTCTGGCGGAAAAGGCGCTTAATGGCACCAACACCAAGGACATCTCCTTTGACGGCTCGGTGGCGCTCACGATCGTGGAAAACACCGTGACGGCGCTGGTGGATAAAAATACGAAGATCACCACCTCCAACCCCACCGATACGATCGAAACCTTCCTCGAAGACGAAAAGGGCGAGGCCAAGACCGCGAACGTCGCGGTGCAGGCGCTGCAGTCGGGCGATTCCGACACGGCGGGCAGGGCGTTCTCCGCGGGAAGCCGTGCCTCTGTGGGCGCGACGGTGGCGCTTGCGATGATGAGCAGCGAAGTCAAGGCGGCGGTGTATGGCGATGTGGATGCGGCGGGCAGCGTGCGGATGTTTGCGCAGCCCAAAAACATCGACGAGGTCTACACCGCGGCCACCAGCATCGGCGCGGCGCTCG
>DXVG01000267.1 GCA_019409045.1 Clostridiales bacterium
AGCGGCGGCTCCTCCGTCCACGCGCGGGGCGGGGCCTCCTCCCCGCTCCACGCCGCCTCGACGGCAAAGCAGGTGCCCATGCCCTCGATGGCGACCAGGCCGTTGCGGCCGCGCCTGCCGATGCCGTAGCCCGCGAGGATGGGCTTGAGCGGAAGGCGGAACGCGGGCCGCTCGCAGCTGCGCTTTACATGCTCGTAGAGGCGCTGCGAGGCGATGTAGTAGGCCGAGATCGTCGGCTCGTCGCCCCGCGCGTCAAAGGGCGCGCAGGGCAGCGCGAACAGGCGCACGCTGCGCGCGCCCTCCGGGGCCTCGGCGCTCAGGCCGCCCGTCAGTGCGCCCGGCCGCGCCGCCGCGTCCCGCCTCCACCGCTCCAGCGGCGGTATGGGCACCAGATATTCGCGCATCCGCATCAGAACAGACCGCCCAGCCACTGCGCGATGGGAAAGTAGGCGCAGGGCACGAGCATGGCGGGCAGCATGTTGCCAACGCGCAGCCGCTCCTTCAAAAGCCCCAGCATGTTGATGGACAGTCCGATGATGAGCAGCGAGCCGACGGCGGACATCTCGTTGATCAGTTCGTCGGTCAGAAACGGCGCCAGAACGCCCGAGAGCGCCGCGATGCCGCCCTGATAGATGGTCAGGGGAATGGCGGAAAACGCCACGCCGATGCCGAACGTCGAGGCGAAGATCACCGCCGAAACGCCGTCGATGACCGACTTTGCAAGCAGCGTGTCGCAGTCGCCGGTCAGCCCCGCCTCCAGCGAGCCGACCACGGCCATCGCGCCCACGCAGAACAGCAGCGTGGCGTTGACAAAGCCCTCGGCAAAGCCGCTCTCGCCGCGCGAGAAGCGCGACTGCGCCCACGCGCCGAGCCTGTCGAGCCCGTCCTCGATGCGCAGAAGCTCGCCCGCGAGCGTCCCGACCACCGCCGAGACGATCACCACCAGCGTGTCCTGCGTCTCGATCGCGCCGGAGATGCCGATGACCAGCACGCACAGCGCCAGCGCGCGGTTGATGGCGAGCTGGTATTTGCGCGGTATGCCGCCGCGCAGCAGCGTGCCCAGTATACCGCCCACGACCACGCAGGCAAAGTTGACCCATACGCCCAGCATGTTTCCTTCCCCCTCAGACACGAATCGCGCCCGTGCGCGCGGCGTGGAACAGGTACTGCTGCAATATGCCCGCGTGCGGGCCGAACCGCTCCCGCGCCCGCGCGGCCAGTTGCCTGCGCGTGCCGTGTTCGCCAAACCAGTTGGCCATCAGCCGCGCGACCCACACGTCCACCGGGAACGCCTCCGCGTGCCCGCAGCCGAACAGCAGAACGCAGTCGGCCACCTTGTCGCCCACGCCGGGCAGCTGCACAAGCTGCGCATGCGCCTCCTCGTAGGGCATGCCCTGCAGCGCGTCGAGCGGGAAGCCGTCGCACACGGCGCGCGCGGTGCGGATCAGCTGCGGCGCGCGGTAGCCGACGCCCAGCGAGCGCAGCGCGGACTCGGGCGCCTGCGCGATCGCGTCCGGCGCGGGGATGCCGTACAGGCCGTCCGCCTCCACGCCGTAGGCGCACGAGAGCGCATACACCAGCGAGCGTATGCGAACGACGTTGTTGTTGGCCGAGAGTATAAACGAAAACAGCGCCTCCCACGGCGGCTGGTTGAGCACGCGCAGCCCGGGGCTGCACGCAAACGCCTCGCGCGCGGCGGGAAGCTCGTCGTACTCGCGCGCGAGCTCGCCGTAGTCGCGCTCCAGGTCGAGATAGCGGCGCAGGCGCGCGTCGGCAACTTCCTCGTCCGGGCGCAGCCATACCGCCTTGCCCTCCAGCACCGCGCCGAAGCCGCGCTCTGTCTCCACCCAGTGAAAGCACTGGGCGGAGTCGATGAGCGTGAGCCGCAGGTCTATCCGGGGCTTTTGCTTGTGTATATCCATACGTTTACCATTCTGAAACAAAAACGTGCCTTGCGGCACGTTTCTGCATAGAGCCCGTCGTTACTGCGCGGCGACCTCGGCCTTGGGGTAGATGCTGACCTGCTTGCGGGTCTTGCCGAGGCGCTCGAACTTCACCACACCGTCCATCTTGGCGTAGAGCGTATCGTCGTCGCCGATGCCGACATTGTGGCCGGGATGGATGCGCGTGCCGCGCTGACGAACGAGTATGTTGCCCGCCAGAACGAACTGGCCGTCCGCGCGCTTGGTGCCCAGGCGCTGCGCGTGGCTGTCGCGGCCGTTGCGCGAGGAGCCCATTCCCTTTTTATGCGCGAAGAGCTGCAAATTCATCTTGAACATTTGCCTTACCTCCGTTCCTCAAAGATCACCCGGACGAACCGGGGGTATTCCGCCTCCACGGACTTGAGCGCCTCCACAAGCGTCTGAAGCAGAAGCTGCGCTCCCGCCCGCTTGTCCTCGGGCACGTCCGCGAGCGATGCGGAAAGATGCGCCCGCCTTTCGTCGATCTCGCAGGTCACCGGCGCGGCCAGCACGTTTGCAAGCCCGTTGACCGTCGCCTGCGTAAGCGCCGAGACCGCCGCGCAGACGATGTCCTCGCCCGCGTCGGCATAGCCCGTATGCCCCCTGGAATCGAAGCCGGAAAGCGTGCCGTCCGGCCTGCGAAAGACGGTGATGGTCGTCATCAGGCGTTGACGGCCGTGATCTCGACCTTCGTGTAGGGCTGACGATGGCCCTGCTTTTTGCGCTCGTTCTTCTTGGCCTTGTACTTGTAGACGACGATCTTCTGGCCCTTCACCTGCGCCAGGACCTTGCCCTCGACGCTGGCGCCTTCGACCACGGGCGTGCCGATCTTTGCCTCGTCGCCGCCGATCATGAGCACCTGGTCGAACGTCACCGCGTCGCCCGCCTGACGGTCGAGCTTCTCAACGAAGATGACGTCGCCCTGCTGGACGCGGTACTGCTTGCCACCGGTCTGAATGACTGCGTACA
>DXVG01000268.1 GCA_019409045.1 Clostridiales bacterium
AACTGCGGTCACTTACGTCCATGTAAGAAACCTTGTTCGCAGGCTCGCTTCCTTGGCTTGCGGGCTTTCTCAACACTCTGGCAGTCTTGTTGACTTTGTCAACATACTGAAGCGCCCCTGCGGGGCGCTCAATCGCAAAAGCCGGGGATTTGCAACAGGCGAAAGCCCAGCCCGTCGCAGGATGCCTGATAGTACTCCACGCCGCGGCAGGGGCCGCGAAACGCCCCGGCGAGCGCCGCGCCGTGCAAATGCCCGTATACGCACGCGCGCACGCCGTAGGCCTCCAGAAGGTCGGACACGCCCGCGCAGCTCTCCGTAAGCGGGGGATAGTGCGTCATCACCACCAGCGGCGCGTCTGCGCATAGGCTGCGCGCGTGCCTGAGCGACATCTCCAGCCGGAGCCGCTCGCGCTCGTAGATGCGCTTATCGTCCTCATCCTGCGCGGCGATGGGAAGCGTCCAGCCGCGCGAGCCGGCAAAGAGCGTGCCGTCGATTTCCATGCTGTCGTTTTGCAGCGCGTACATGCCCTCGGGAAGCGCCCTGCGCACGCGGCCGATGGCGCTCCACCAATAGTCGTGATTGCCGCGCAGTATGATCTTGCGGCCGGGCAGCTCGCCCACGCGGCGTATGTCCTCCAGCGCGTCCTCCAGGCGCATCGCCCAGGTCAGGTCGCCCGGAAGCAGCACCACGTCCCGCGGCCCCACGCGCCACAGCCAGTCCTCGCGGATGCGCTCGAAGTGGTTCTCCCAGTGCGCGCCGAACACGTCCATCGGCTTTTCCCGCGCCGGCAGGTGGAGGTCGGAGATGGCAAACAGCGCCAAGGTCAGGCATCGCCGTCTTCGTCGGCGTCCTCCTCGTCCAAGTCCTCCTCGTCGAGGTCCTCCTCGAAGCCATCGTCGTCAAAATCTTCGTCGGGCAGATCGTCGCCCAGGTCGAGCTCGATCTCGTCCATGGAGCTGACCGAGTCGATGCCGTCCAGATCGACGGCGGCGGGAGGCACCACGCCCTCATCCGACGGCTCGGCGCTGCGGCGGGCGAGCTCCTTGAGGCAATAGGCGCACAATTCCTGACCGGGCACCACGGGGTTTTCCCCGCATTCGGAGCACAGCTCGATCACCTCATACTGGTCGGACTCGCCGTGCAGCTCCTTGCGGCACACCGAGCACATCCTCTCGCCTTCATTCATGTAATTGAGTTCGCAACGCGGGCATTTGACCAACGTCATATCTTCGCCTCCCAGTAAGACTTATGCCGCGCGCGCCCGGTTGTTTACGCGGCGGACAAGCGGCGTGTCACCGCAAAATACGCAAGTACTATCATACACATTTCGCGCGATATGAAAACCCATCAGCGCCCCAAAAATCGTTAATTGTTGGTTAACTTTATGCGTCGCACAGCCGGCGCGCCAGCACGCCCAGGTCGGCGGCGTACACGGGGCGCAGCGAGGGGTTGTAGAGCACGGACGCGGGGTGGTACATCGGCAGCAGCGGGAAGCCCTCCGCCTCCAGGAAGCGGCCATGCACCTCGCCGATGGTCAGCCGCTCCCCGGTGACCGCGCGCAGCGCCACGTTGCCCAGCGTGACCACGCATTCGGGGCGCACCAGCTCGATCTCGCGGTGCAGCCACGGGGCGAAGATGCGCACTTCCTCCTGCGTGGGCGTGCGGTTGACGGTCCTTCCGGCGGCGGAGACGCGCACCGGGCGGAACTTGACGGCGTTGGTGACGTACAGCTCGCTCCTGCGGATGCCCGCGCCCTCCAGAAAGCCGTCCAGGTTCTTGCCCGCGCGGCCGACAAAGGGCCTGCCCTCCAGCGCCTCGCGCTCGCCGGGGGCCTCGCCCACCAGCATCACGCGCGCGCGCAGCGGCCCCTCGCCAAAGACGAGCACCTTGCGCTCGCCCTCGTACACCTCGCGCACGAACGCCTCCAGCTCCCGACGAAACTTATCCATTGCGCACCTCTTGCAGCTTGTCCCGCAGTTTTTGAAAGTCCTCCCAGGCGTCGCGCTTGCGCGCGGGGTCGCGCAATAGCGCCGAGGGGTGGAACGTGGGCATCATCCACACGCCGCCCTGCAAAAACCAGCGCCCGTGGTCGCGCGTGATGTGCACCGGCTCGCGCAGCGTGTAGCGGCAGGCCACGCGCCCCAGCAGCGCGATCACCTTCGGCCGCACCAGCGCCACCTGCGCCCGCAGGTAGGGCAGGCACGCCTCCGCCTCCTCCGGCAGGGGGTCGCGGTTGCCCGGCGGGCGGCACTTGACGATGTTTGCGATGTACACCTCCGAACGCTCCAGGCCGATGGCGTGGATCATGCGCGTGAGCAGCTCGCCCGAGGGGCCGACAAACGGCCTTCCCAGCCGGTCCTCCTGCGCGCCCGGCCCCTCGCCGATGAACATCAAATCCGCCGTGGGCGAGCCCTCGCCCGGCACGGTATTGAGTCTTCCCCGGCACAGCGCGCATCTTTCACACGCGCGCACCTGCGCCATCAGAGAGCTCCACGAAACACGCACGCGCGCGCCCCCTTTCCGCCAAAAAAAGAAAAAAGCCCCGCTAAGGCTGGGGCGTTTGCGCATCCTCGGGCATGATGATTGCGGATGTGATGCAGTACTTGATGGAGGCAAACGTCGTCTCCGCGTCGTTGCGGATCCACGTCACCAGAGAGGCCAGCAGCGCGACGCAGGCAAATATGAGCAGCATGCTGCCGATGGTCGCCAAAAAATCGAACATGCCCGCGAACACGCGCAGCCGCAGCCGACGGCCCGCTTCCTCTTTTCTGGTTACGAATCTGGCCATGTGATCTCCTCCCGATTCTGGCAGTATAGCACGCGCGCGCGGAAAATGCAAGGCCTGGATGCGGACGGAATCGTGACAAATTCACAGATAGTCCCGCCACGCGCCCGGCT
>DXVG01000269.1 GCA_019409045.1 Clostridiales bacterium
CTGTGCGCCATGCGCCGCCCCGCACCGCGCCCGGCATCCGGCTCAGCCGCGAGGGGTTCTTGTCGGCGTTGTCCACCGGGAAGCCGCGCGCCTCCAGGAAGCGGAACAGGTAGTTGACGCGCTTCCGGTACTCCTGTTCGCCGGGCGCGTCGATGTGTACCACGGCATGGACGCTCTTACCTGCAGAGTCCACGAGGCAGGCGATGGGCAGTTCGTATTTGCGGTAAAAGCGCTCCTGTTCCTCCTTGGGCAGCGTGTCGGACTCGATGAGTACATAGCGGAAGGCGACGACGTTTTTGTCCGCCTGCCCCTTGCCGTCCAGGGGGTTCATCCGTATCCACGCGCCGCACTCCGGGCGGTAGGGGCCGATGACCTCCTCGATGCTGCCGCACTGTTCCAGACGTTCGATGAAATCCGCCGCCTTCAGGGAGAGGTTAGTGTTGACGGGCTTGTACCGGCCGTGGCTGTCCGCCTTCACCTGCGTGGCAAAGCCCACGGTTTCCTCCGGCTGATAGAGCGTTTCGATATAGCGGGCGAGCATCCCGGCGGGCGTGGCGTCCGTATCATCCGCAAAATCCGCGGCGGCGGAGAACCAGCCGTGCCTACGGGCCAAAGCGAGTATGCTGCGCACGGTGACAGGGCGGGGCGCGCCCCGGAAGCCCGCCCAGCGGCGTTCGCAGTCGCCGGGGACGTAGCGGGGATCGTCCCGCGACCATTCGTCCCACACCTCGCACGCATAGCCCGCGTCCTTCAGCGCCATGCCGGTCTCCAGCCACTCGGCGTAACTGCACTCCCGGACGGGGACGCAGCCCAGGGCCGAAAGCACCTCATCCATGGCGGACCTCCTCCATTTCCTCGGTAAAGTAGCGGATGGGCATCCCGCGCGTCTCGGCCTTGTAGATCTCCGCCGCCATGCCGCTGCTGATCCGCCTGCCGAATACCCACACCTCGGAACACTTCGTGAGCAGCACCGTGGCCATGTAGAGGCCGAGGTCGCGCTGCTTTGCGTCATTATCGTCCATGAATTGGGGGAAGAACAGGTGTGAGGCGATGGGGATGCAGTCCTTCTGCACCGCGAAGCGGCAGTAGCGCCGGGCGTTCAGGACATTGGCCTTGACGTCGCCCGCGTAGGGCGAGCAGATGTAGACGATGGGGCGGTAGCGGGCGAGCCGGTCGCGGCGCTGTTGTTCCTTCTCTGCTTCTTTCGCCGGATCGGGGATGTTCTGGAACGCCAGATACGGCGTAGGGTCATGATAGCCCTCGTGGTTGAATCTGCTGATCTTCATGGTTTTTCTCCTCAGTCCTTTTGATAGAATCGGCATTCATAGCCGTCCGCGCGCAGGGGAAGCCCGTCCGCCCACGCCGGGGCTTCGGCCATGAGCGCGCACACTTCTTCAACGCCCGAATGGCCAATGGGCACTTCCAGCACGGCTTCATCGTGGACGTGCATGACGATCTCGAGGCCGGCGTCGCGCAGGCGCAGCATGGATTCGGCCAGCAGGTCGCGGGCGGTCGCCTGCACGATGTTCTCCGTGAGCTTGCCGCCGAACGTCTCGATGCGCGTCCACTTTTTGCTCTCCCCGACGCCCTCGTAGGTCAGGCCGTCGCCGCCGAAGCGGTTTGTCTGGATGCGGGGCTTGACGTAGCAGAGTTTTCTGCCCGAGTGCAGCGCGATGAACAGCATTCCGGATTGGTACTGGAAGGCAAGCCGGCCCAGGCGCACGCGGGTCTTTTCCTTCACGGCCATCATAGCGGCGTTCTCCACCTGCGCCCAGAGGCGGATGATGTGCGGATTGGCCTCGCGCCACTGGCGCACCAGCGACGGCAATTCCTCTTCCAGCAATCCCATCTCCAGCGCGCCCATGGCCGTCAGCGCGCCGACTGCGCCGCCATAGCCCAGCGCCAGTTCGGCGATCTTCCCCTTTTGCCGCAGGTGAGCGTTCTGACCGTGCTTCTCAACGGGCACATGGAACATCTGTGAAGCGCTGGCGCAGTAGATGTCCCCACCCTGCGCAAATACCTCCAGCCGCCACTGTTCCCCGGACAGCCAGGCGATGACGCGCGCTTCGATGGCACTGAAATCCGCGACGATGAACCGGCAGCCGGGCCGGGGCACGAAGGCCGTGCGGATCAGTTCCGATAGCACGTTGGGCGTGGACTCGTACAGTGCCTCGATATCCGCATACCGCCCGGCCTTCACCAGATCGCGGGCGAGGACCAGATCAGGGATGTGGTTTTGAGGTAGATTTTGTATCTGGACGAGCCTGCCGGCCCAGCGCCCGGTGCGGTTGGCCCCGTAGAATTGCAGCAGCCCGTGGACGCGCCCGTCCGCGCACACCGAGCGGCGGATGGCCTCGTATTTCTTCACGCTCGTTTTCGCCATGAGCAGGCGCAGCTTCAGCACCTCCAGCACATCGCCCTCCGCGTCGGGAAGGAGCGCGCGCACCGCCTTTTTGTCGAGCGTATCGACCTGCGTGCCCTGTCCCTCCAGCCATTCCTTGAGCTGCGCGGGGCTGTTGGGGTTAGCAAGCCCGGTCAGTTCGCAGGCGCGCTTCGTGGTCTTTTCCCGGTACTGCCCGTCGCACTCGATGGCGTGTGCTACCAGCACGGGATCGACCCTGATGCCCCGGTCGTTGATCTCCTGATCCAGACGGTACAGCTCCTGTTCCTTCGCGGGAATGGGATAACTACGCAGCTTCGCCCGGATTTCCCGCTCGGCATCCACGTCGCGGACGCAGTATTCCTTGAACCGCTGCCACTTCTCCGGGGCGTGCTCCGGAAGGTTGCGCGTGCGCTGGCCGTTGGCCTTCGTGGGCTTGCAGGGCAGGGAGAAATAGCGCACGAGGTCGCCGCCCTCTTTGAGCCTGTCTCTTATACACATCTGACG
>DXVG01000027.1 GCA_019409045.1 Clostridiales bacterium
GTTCACGCTGGGCATTCCCTGCTCGCCGACCATCGCCATTTTGATGGGCGCGTTCATGATGCACGGCATGACCCCCGGCCCGACGTTGTTTATCACCAACCCGGACGTCATCTGGGGCACCATCGCCAGCATGTTCGTGGGCAACGTCATTCTGTTGATTCTCAACATGCCGCTCGCCGGCGCGTGGGCAAAACTCGCCAGCATCCCCAACAAGCTGCTCTACCCCATCGTATTGATCGTGGCCATGATGGGCGCCTATACGGTGGACAACAACGTCTTTGGCATCATCGTAATGCTCGTTTCCGGCGTGATCGGCTATGTGCTTAAAAAGCTGGATATCCCGCTGGCGCCGACCATCCTCGTCTTTGTGCTTGCGGACATGATCGAGCAGAACCTGTTGCAGTCCATCCGCATCAATAGCGGCCTGGGCGGCCTGGTGAAGAGCCCCATTGCCCTGGGCCTGTTGATCGCGGCCGTGGTGGTCATCACCGTCAGCCTGGTGGCGGAGTTCCGCAACAAGAAGAGCGACCTGCTCACGCACGACGAATGACCCTGAACCCTGTTTGGATTTGCGCCCGCGCCCGCGGGCACAAAAATAGAAGGAGGAGACTTTCATGAAAAAGGTGCTTTCTGTACTGATGGTTCTGACCATGCTGCTGGTGCCCTTCGCCTATGCTGAGGACGCGGCCGCGAATTATCCCGAGCGCGAGATCCACATCATCGTTCCCTACGACGCGGGCGGAGCTTCCGATATGACCTCCCGCATCATCGCCACCGGCATCGAGGACGCGCTGGGCGCGACCGTGCTGGTCGAGAACCGCTCCGGCGGCTCCGGCAGCGTCGGCATGACCTATGCCCGCGACTCGGCCCCCGACGGCTACACCGTGTGCTACATCCCCGTCGAGCTGGTCATGCAGAAGATACTGGGCATCTCCGATCTGGTGCCCGAGGACTTCGCCTTCATCGGCCGCCTGACGGAGGTCCCCGCCGCGCTGACGGTCAACGCGAGCGACGACCGCTTCAACAGCGTTGAGGACTTTGTCAACTACGCGCTGGAGCATCCGGGCGAGCTGACCATCGGCAACTCCGGCACCGGCTCCATCTGGCACATCGCGGCCACCATGCTCGAGGAGGCCACCGGCACGCAGTTCAACCACATCCCCTATGACGGCGCGGCCCCGGCGGTCACCTCCCTGATGGGCGGCCACATCGACGCGGTCACCGTCAACCCCGGCGAGGTGCAGGCGGGCGTGGAGGCCGGCAAGCTCAAGGTGCTGGCGCTGATGACCGAGGAGCGCGACACGGTCTCCTTCGCGGACATCCCCACCCTCAAGGAGTGCGGCATTGACGTCGTCATCGGCGGCTGGGGCGCCCTGGCCGTTCCGAAGGACACCCCGCAGGCCATCGTCGACAAGCTCAGCGGTGCGCTCGAGCAGGCTGCCGCCACCGAGGAGTTCACGAGCTTCATCGCCGAGCGCGGCATGATCGTTCACTACATGAACGCCGCCGATACCACGCAGTTCGTGGCCGAGCAGAGCGAGTTCTTCAACGAGGTTCTGGCAAGCATGCAGCTCGACTAAGCGGCGCAACGCCCGAGCACTTTGCGGCGCACCCCCGGCGGGTGCGCCGCCTTGCCATAATATCGTGGCGATCCGGCCGGAAGGGAGACTGTCATGAGCTATCCTCTGGGCGCGTGCATAGGCGCCTTCATATTTCCCGCGTTCGTGTTCGTGATGTCCTTGTGCTACCTGATCGGAAGGCCCAAGCCCACCAACCGGCTCATCGGCTTTCGCACGCAGCGCAGCCTCTCCAGCCCCGAGGCGTGGAAGCGGGCGCAGTACCTGTTCGGCCGGCAGCTGCTCATCGGCGCCATCGTCGCGGCGCTGTTCGGCTACGGGTTTCTCACCGTCTCCAGCGCGTTTCTCAAGGTGGTGCTGATCCTGATGCAGGTCGTGGCCGTGACGTTTTTCGGCATGTTTACAGAGTTTCTGCTCCGCAAGGAGCTGGGCCGCTGAGGCGTGCTTGACTTGCCGCGAGATGCGTGGTATAAATTAGTTGGTAGGATATAAAAACGCGCAACGCGCGGCGGAGGATGAAGCCCTATGGAAAAGGCAAAGGTATATTTTTCAGATCTTCGCACGGTGGCCTTCGGCGACGGCCTGCCCAACAAGCTCAAAAAGCTGATGCGCAGTGCGGGCATCGACCAGATCGACATGGACGGCAAGTTCGTGGCGATCAAGATGCACTTCGGCGAGCTGGGCAACGTGAGCTTCCTGCGGCCCAACTACGCCCGCGCGGTGGTGGACGTGGTCAAGCAGCTGGGCGGCAAGCCGTTTCTCACCGACTGCAACACGCGCTATCCCGGAAGCCGCAAAAACGCGCTGGAGCACCTGTACTGCGCGTGGCAGAACGGCTTTACGCCGCTGACGGTGGACTGCCCCGTGCTCATCGGCGACGGCCTGAAGGGCACCGACGACGTGGCCGTGCCCGTGCGCGGCGGCGAGTACATAAAGGAGGCGCGCATCGGCCGCACCATCATGGACGCGGACGTGTTCATCAGCCTGACGCACTTCAAGGGCCACGAGATGACCGGCTTTGGCGGCGCGATCAAGAACATCGGCATGGGCTGCGGCTCGCGCGCGGGCAAGAAGGAGCAGCACAGCAATGGCCAGCCCGTCATCAACGAGGATTTGTGCCGCGGCTGCGGCTGTTGCAGGCGCGAGTGCGCAAACGACGGCCTGGTCTTTGACGCGCAGGCGCGCAAGATGCGCGTGGATACCGCCCACTGCATCGGCTGCGGCCGCTGCCTGGGCGCCTGCAATTACGACGCGATCACATTTGCCAACTCCGCGGCCATCTCGGAGCTGAACTGTCGCATGGCGGAGTACACCAAGGCGGTGCTCGACGGCAGGCCGCACTTCCACGTCTCGCTGGTGGTGGATGTGTCGCCCAACTGCGACTGCCACTGCGAAAACGACGCGGCGATACTGCCCAACATCGGCATGTTCGCCTCCTTCGACCCGCTGGCGCTGGATCAGGCGTGCGCGGACGCGTGCCTCGCGGCGACGCCCCTGCCGGGCAGCCAGCTCGCCGACCGCATGGCGCAGCCGGGCTTTGTGGACCATCACGATCACTTCGTCAACTGCAAGCCCGAGTCCGAGTGGCGCACCTGCCTGGAGCACGCCGAGAAGATCGGGCTGGGCACGCGCGATTACGAGCTGGTCGTGGTCAAATGAGCGGCGAGGAGGCGGCGTTCTTCGCGCAGTGGCCGGAGCTTCTGCCCGTGTACGCCGCGCTGCGCGAGGCGCTGCTGGGCGAGTTTGCGCGCGTGGAGGCGCGCGTGCAGCGCACGCAGATATCCCTGCGCGAAAAGCATGTGTTCGCGGTGGTCTCGCTCCCGCGCACCCGGCGGCGGCCGGGCAGGCTCACGGTGTCCTTCGGCCTGCCCTGCCGGCTGGACGCGCCGCGCATCGCGCAGGCGGTGGAGCCGTATCCGAACCGCTGGACGCACCATGTGATGATGGAGCGCGCGGAGCAGGTGGACGCGGAGCTGCTGGGCTGGCTGCGCGAGGCGTACTGGTTTTCCATGGCAAAATAGACGGCCGCGCGGCTGACGCGTGGCGCGCGCGTGCGCGGGGGGTTAGAAGCGCATTAAAACCTCCCGCGCTTGTTGTAGCGCCTTTTCGGGCATGCTATAATGGATGTCACTACATCCCGGAGGAGCGCAATGGAGCAGCTTGCCAGGTACATCGACCCGATCTCCACCGCCATGTGGGTGTTCCCCTTCGTGGCGCTTGTGTTCACCGCGCCCTACGTCATCTCGTGCTATCGCAGGTACGGCGCGGTGCTGTTTTTCCGCGCGCTGATCGTGTATTCGTTCATATTCTACATGCTGTGCGTGTACTTTCTGGGCATACTGCCGCTGCCCAGCTTCGAGGAGGTGGCGGCCATGACGCGCGAGTGGGCGCAGCTCGAGCCGCTGCGCGGCATCCGCCTGGCGCTTGCGGAGGCGAACTTCTCCTGGAGCGAGCCGGCGAGCTGGCTGCGCGTGTTGCGCACGGAGAACTTCTTCTACATCGCCGCCAACGTGGCCATGCTCTTCCCGCTGGGCATCTACCTGCGCTACGCCTTCCGGCAGGGCTTTTTCAGCACGGTCCGCTGGGGGTTCGTGGTGAGCCTGTCGATCGAGCTTTTGCAGCTCACGGGGCTCTTGTTCATCTACCCGCGGCCCTACCGGCTCTGCGACGTGGACGATCTGATCGCCAACACGCTCGGCGCGGCGCTGGGCTATCTGGTCGCGCCGCTTCCGATGAAGATACTGCCCTCGCAGGAGAAGCTCGACCGCGTGGCCTATCAGCGCGGCGAGCGCGTGTCCATCATGCGCGCGGCGGTGGCCGCGGGCGTGGACTGGGCGCTGTGCGCGCTGGTCGCCCTGCCGCTTGCGAGCCTGCTGGGGCTGCGCGGCACGGGCAGCACGGGCGTTGTGTACATCGCGTGCGTGCTGGTGTACTTTATCTGGATACAGTACATCGCGCGCGGCCGCACGCTGGGCAAGTGGCTGTGCCGCATCCGCCTGGTGTCCGAGGACGGCTCCCGCCCGCGGCTGTGGCAGGTGGCGCTGCGCTGCGTGTCGCTGTATCTGGTGCTGCTGGTCGCGCCCTACGCGGGCTTTCGCGCGTGGAACGCCATGATCGACCTGACCGGCTGGCGCTTTTTCGCCATGGGCGTCGCGGCGGTGGCGTGCCTGGGCGTGTTCGCGGTGTTCGTGTTCACCTGCTTTGTCAACCTCCTCACCCGCGCCTCGCGCCTGCCGCACGAGCGCGTGAGCCGCACGCGCAACCAGAGCACGATCCGCCATGACGGCGCGGGCGCGTGAGGCAAAAAAGTTTCCAGAATCTGCGATTCTCTCATCTTCGTTTCATCTTTCCGGCGTATAATGGGTACATCGAAAGGAGCGATGAAACCATGAAAAAAGCGATGACATTCCTGCTGCTGGCCGCGTTCGCGCTGGCCTGCGTGCCCGCGCTGGCCGCCGCGGTTGACGCCGCCGCCGATACCACCACCGCCGCTGCTGCCGACGCCGCGCTGCCCACCGTGGAAAAGACCGTGTACAAGGGCTTTGGCTATGTAGAGGTGGACTTTGTGCAGGACGTGAACTATGAGAACCCGACCGTCTCGGTCACCGACGCGGCCGGAAGCGCCGTCGAGGCCGTGATCGTCAGCCTGGACGACGACGACCTGACCTTCCAGATCACCGGCTTTGCCGCCGACGCGGATTACAGCTTCGCCGTCTCCGGCGTGCGCGTGGGCCGCTCCGGCGCGTATGGCGACGTGACCGGCACATTCACCGTGCCGCCCGAGGGCGCGGCGGTCATTCAGAAGGTGGAATACGACGAGGACGACCGCGAGATCGACATCGAGTTCAGCGCGCTGACGCAGTATGAGGCGCCGTCCGTGCAGGTCGTCGCCGCGGACGGGACCGTCATCACCGCCACCGTGCGCGACTGGGACGAGGACAGCATCGACGCGCGGCTGGACGCGCCGCTGACGCTGGGCGCGGAGTACACGCTCACGGTGACGGGCGTTCGAGCCTCCGCGGACGCGCAGTTCGGCACGGCCGAAGCGAGCTTCACCGCATACGACGACTGACGCCCGACGCCGCGCGGCCGCCCTTCTCCTGCGGGAGGGGGCGGCCGCGCGCGGGCATACGGGGAGATGAGAAACGTGCGCATACTCGTCGCCGAGGACGACAGGAGCATCGCATCCGTCATCCGGCGCAAGCTGGAGGCGGCGCATTACAGCGTGGACGTGTGCCACGACGGCGCGACCGCCTGCGACTATCTGCGCCTGACCGAGTACGATGTGGCGGTGATGGACATCATGATGCCCGTGGAGGACGGATTGAGCGCCGTGCGCCGCGCGCGGGAGGCGGGCGTTCGCACGCCGGTGCTGTTCCTCACCGCGCGCGACGCCGTGGCCGACCGCGTGGCCGGGCTGGACGCGGGCGGGGACGACTATCTGGTCAAGCCGTTCGCGCTGGACGAGCTGATGGCGCGCGTGCGCGCGCTCTCGCGGCGCACAGGGCGGCAGGCGACCAGCGTCTTGCGCCTTGCCGACCTCTCGGTGGACACCGCGGCGCAGAAGGTCACCCGCGCGGGGCGCGAGATCGCGCTGACCGGGCGGGAGTATGCGCTTTTGGAATACATGATCCGCAATCAGGGCGCGGTGCTCTCCCGCGAGCGCATCGAGCAGAACATATTCAACTACGACTACGAGGGCGCGTCCAACATGGTGGACGTCTACATACGCTACCTGCGCAAAAAGATCGACGAGGGCTTCTCCTCCCGGCTGATCCACACCGTGCGCGGCGCGGGCTATGTCCTGCGGGAGGAGGCGTGAGGCGGCTGTCGGTCAAGCAGCGCGTGACGGTGTGGACCACGCTGCTGGTGGCGCTGATCGCGCTGCTGGCCTTCGGCGCGCTGCTCTCGGGCGAGCGGCGGATGCTGCGAAACTACTACGCGGACATGCTCGCGGGCACCGCGCAGCTCGCGCTGGACGACATACGCATGGAGGACGGCGAGCTGGAGATCGACCGCAACCTGGACGAGCTGCCCAGCGCCCATGTGGCGCTGTTTACGCCCGAGGGGGAGCTGGTCTACGGCAAGGTGCGCTTTGAAAGCCCGTTTGCCGAGGGCGATATGCGCCTGATCGAGGGCCGCTCGGGCGAGCGCTGGTATGTGCAGGATACGCGCATGGAGCTGGACGGCGCGCAGTATATGTGGCTGCGCTGCTATGTGTCCGCCGACGCCGCCACGCAGCTGAGCATGCGGGGCGTGGAGATGGTCGCGCTCATCGTGCCGTTCCTGGTGGCGCTGGCGGGCGTGGGCGGCTACGGCATCGCCCGCAGTGCGTTCCGCCCGGTCGAGCGCATCGCGCGCACGGCGGAGAGCATCGCCGACGGAAGCGACCTGCAAAAGCGCATACGGCTTCGCGGCGCGCGCGACGAGCTCTACCGCCTCGCGAGCGTGTTTGACGGCATGCTCGACCGGCTGGAGCGCTCCTTTGAGCGCGAGCGGCGCTTTACATCGGACGCATCGCACGAATTGCGCACGCCCGTGGCGGCGATCCTGGCGCAGGCGGACTTCGCGCTCTCGGACGAGGCGACGCCGCAGGACCGGCAGGAGGCGCTGCAGGACATACGCGAGCGCGCGCGGCAGATGTCCGCGCTCATCGGCCGCCTGCTGGCGCTCACGCGCATGGACGCGGGGCAGACACGCGCGCAGCTCGAGGCGCTGGACCTTGCGGAGCTGGCGCGCCAGGTGGCCGCGCAGGCGGAGGAGGCCGCGCGCGCGCGGAACATGCGCGTGCTGTGCGCGGCGGACGCGCCCGTGCGCGCGCGGGGGGACCAGATGCTCCTCACGCAGGCGCTGTGGAACCTGGCCGAAAACGCGCTCAAGTACGGGCGCGAGGGCGGGCTCGCGCGCGTGGGCGCGCGCGCGGAGGCGGGCGGCGCGCGGCTGTTTGTGGAGGACGACGGGCCCGGCATACCGCCGGAGGCCATGCCGCACATATTTGAGCGATTCTATCAGGGCGACCCGTCCCGCCACGCGGGCGGCGCGGGGCTGGGGCTTTCGCTGGTGGAGCGCATCGCGCGCCTGCACGGCGGCCGCGTCGAGGCGCGCAGCGAGCCGGGCAGGGGCAGCAGCTTTTCCATATGGCTGCCCGAAGGGGAGGAAGGGAAATGAAGCGGATCGTATCTATGTTGATCTGCCTGCTGGTGGTGCTCGCGCCCCCGGCCTCGCGCGCGGAGGCGGATGCGGCGCTTGCGTGGCTGGGTGCGGACGCGGCGCTGCTGGAGGAGACGCAGGAGGCGGACGGGCGGCTTCTGCGCTATGAGACGGCGGCGGCGGAGATGACGCTCGCCGTGGACGGCGAGGGGCAGCCCCTGTGGCTGCGCGCGAGCGCGCTGCGCACGACCGCGGCCGCGACCACGCGCGAGCAGGCCGAGGCCGCGCTCCTGGCCGTGGAGCCGGAGACGCTCATTCTGCGCGTGGAGACCTCCGGGGCGGGCGAGGCCGCGCGCGTACTGTTTATCGGCGCGCAGTCCGCGGGCTGGGCCGCGTTTGACGGCGGCGCGGTGTGCGCGTGCGAGCTCACCTTCGGCCGGTTCTTGCAGGAGGGCGCGCTCACATTCGCGGGCGCGAGCCAGACGCTGCTTCTGCTGCGCCCGGGCGCGCAGCTGGACGGCATGGACCTGGACGAGGACGACGGCCTGCTCGTCTACGAGGGCGACGCCTATCTGGACGGCCAGGAGTACGAATTTGAGATCGACGCGCGCACGGGCCACCTGCTGGAGTGGGAGCGGGACTGACGCGCCCCGCCCGGCTCACGGCATGCGCTCCAGGCGCTTGTCGTAGGCGAGCTTTTCGCTGTTGTCAAAGCAGATTGTGCCCCGGAAGGTGAAGCCGTTCTTTTCGAGTATGTGGCGCATCTTCCGGTTGTCCGCGTCTGTGTCCACGCGGAAGCTGTACACGCCCCTCTCCCGGCTCATGGCCTCCACCATACCGAACACGGCGTCGCTCAGGCCGCGGCCGCGGGCCGCGCCCGAAAACGCCATGCGGTGCACCACGACGTACGGCTCGTCGGTGTGCCACTGGCCGTTGAGCGCATCGTAGGCGGGCTCGCCGCCAAAATCGACGCACAGATAGCCCAGGATCTCCCCCGCGTCTTCCACGAAGAAGCCCTTTCCCGTGCGCATGTCCCCGAGTATGTGTTCGGCGCCGGGGTAGCCGGTCTGCCACTGGTCGATGCCCTGATCGCGCAGGTGGCGCTTGGCCTCGTCGATGATCTCCATGGCCGCGTCCAACTGGTGCGCCTGAGCGGGTATGAGTTGCATATTGACGCCTCCCTCAGCATGTGATAATATATTGTCGTAGGTTCCGATATATCGGATTTCCATTATAGGATACTACAGATACAATATATTGTCAACAGGGGGAGGCAAAATTTATGGAGGTCACGGGCATCGTCGCGGGCAACGCGCGCAGGCTGCGGGAGCGCAGGCACCTGACGCTGGAGGCCGCCGCCGCGCTCACGGGCGTCTCCAGGAGCATGCTGGCGCAGATCGAAAAGGGCGAGGTGAACCCGACGATCGGCGTCCTGTGGAAGATCGCCGGGGGGTACAAGGCGCCCTTCACCGCGCTGCTGGAGGGCGAGGGCGAGGCCGTGAGCGTGCTGCGCGGGGCGGACGTCCAGCCCCTGTTGGAGGACGGGGGGCGCTACCGCAACTACCCCGTGTTCGCGTTTGACGAAAAAAAGCTGTTTGAGACCTACAGGATCGTGATACTGCCCGGCGGCTGCCTGGAGGCCCAGCCGCACCTGCCCGGCACGGAGGAGTACATCACGCTGTTTCGCGGCGCGGTGGAGATCAGCGTGTGCGGCGAGTGGTACGCCCTGCGGGCGGGGGACTCCATGCGCTTCCGGGCGGACGCTCCGCACGCCTACCGGAACCTCGCCGAGCAGGAGGCGGAGCTGAGCATGCTCATCTACTACAACGCCTGATGCTGCGCGCCCCCGGCCGCGGGGCGCTTTTTTACGCGCACCTGAAGCTCTGTGAAGAACTCCTCCTCGCGGGCGGTGAAGCGGTTGTCTATGTGGTAGATCTCCAGCACGTCCTCGGCGGGGACGAGCCCCTGCGCCTCCGCCCAGTCCAACAGTGCGTTCGCCCGCTCGCCGAGCCTCCGGTAGCTCCCGCGATAGAACAGGCGCGCGTGCGCGCCGCCGGGCAGCGCGAAGTCGGCCCGGTCCGCCTCGGCGGGCGCGAGCACGAAAAACACCGCGCCGTACAGCCCCGCCGCGCCGCGGCGCACGTCCTGCGCGCGCATGCTCGCGCCGATGACCTGCCCGCCCAGGTCGCGGATGACGTCCGCGTGGCGGCGGTGCAGGCGCTTGACGGCAAAGTCCATCTCCTCGTCGCGGGCGATGTCGGCGTTGAGCCGCACGCAGGGGCGCTCGGGAAGCTCGATGAGCGCCATATCGCCCTCCTCCGCCCGCGCGTACCGCTCAAGCGCGCGCGAGCGTTCGTCGATGGCGCGCCTGGCCGCGCGCAGTGCGCGCATGCGCTCGCGGATCAGCGCGCGCTCCTCGCGCAGCAGACACAGCGTGTTCTCCACGCTCAGGCCGCTGAGGTACTCCCCGATGCGCTCCATCGAAAAGCCCAGATCGCGCAGATCGCGCAGTATGGTCAGCCGGTAGATGTCGCGCAGGTCGTAGATGCGGTAGCCGTTTTGCGCGCGCCGGGGCGCGATGAGCCCCAGCCGCTCGTAGTAGCGCAGCGCGTCCGGCCCCACGCCGTACAGCTCGGCGATCTCGTGGATGGTGTACTGGTCCTTCACGGCGCTCCCTCCCGTCGCAAAAACATAACACATTTGCCCTTGACCTTAGTATTATACTAGGGTTTAAGCTGTGTGTAAAGGCCGCGGGGAACCTCCCGCGCGCCGGAAACGACTGGAGGAGGATAATCGTGACCCCCCTGATACGCGCCCTTCGCGGCGCGCTCTCCCCGCGCCGCATGGCGCTGATTGCGCTGGGCATGGCGATCGCCACGTTCGGCCTGTTCAACATACACCGCCGCGTGGACATCACCGAGGGCGGCGTGTTGGGCATGGTGCTGCTTCTGGACCATCACTTCGGCGCGCCGCCGTGGCTTATGACCACGATACTGGACGCGGCGTGCTACCTGCTGGGCTGGCGCGTGCTGGGCGGGGATTTTCTGATCCGCTCGGCGTTTTCCACGCTGTGCGGCTCGGCGTTTTTCCGGCTGTGGGAGGCGACGGGCCCGCTGCTTCCCGACCTGAGCGGAATGCCGCTTGTGGCCGCGCTGCTGGGTGGAGCGTGCGTGGGTGTGGGCGTGGGGCTGGTGGTGCGGCAGGGCGGCTCCTCCGGCGGGGACGACGCGCTGGCGCTGGTGATCTCCCAAAAGACGGGCTGGCGGCTCTCGCGCGCCTATCTGTTTACAGACCTTGTGGTGCTCACGCTGTCGCTGAGCTACATCCCGCTTGCGCGCATCGCGTGGTCGCTTTTGACGGTGACGGTCTCCTCGCTGCTGGTCGACTTTGTCAAGGAGGCGGGCCGCGCGCGCGGGGCCAGTTAACGCAGCCTTTGTTGCGCACCGGCGCGGCGCGCGCTATAATGGGGGCGAATACGCGAGAAAGGCGGAGCGCCATGAAGATACTCGTAGACCCGCACACCCACACCATCGCCTCCGACCACGCCTACTCCACCATCCTGGAAAACGCCTCGGCCGCCGCGGCCGCGGGGCTGGAGGCCCTGGGCATGACCGACCACGCGCCGCCGCTGAACGACGCGCCGAACATAATGCACTTTCGGAACATGCGCGTGCTCGACCGCGAGCTGTGCGGCGTGACGGTGCTGCGCGGCGCGGAGCTGAACATCTGCGACGCGCGCGGCGCGCTGGGCGTGCCGGACGAGCTGCTGCGCGACGCGGACTACTGCATCGCCAGCATCCACCCCATGCTCTACGCCTCCAGCGACCCCGCGGAAAACCTGCGCGCCTATCAGGGCGCGATGGAGGACGGCCGCGTGCGCATACTCGGCCACCCCGAGGACGGCCGCGCGCCGGTGGACTTTGCCGAGCTCGCGCGCGCCGCGCGGGACAGCCTTACGCTGCTGGAGGTCAACAATTCCTCGCTGCGCGCCATCACCTACCGCCAGAACACGCGCGAGAACATCACCGCCATGCTGCGCGCGTGCGAGGCCTGCGGCGCGCACATCTGCCTCGGCACGGACGCGCACTTCGCCACCGCCGTGGGCCGGTTCGAGGAATCGCTGGCGCTGCTTGCGGAGCTGGACTTCCCCGAGGAGCTGGTGGCCAACACATCGCTTGAAAAGTTTCTGCGCCTGATCGGCCGCAAGGGCTGACGCAGGCCGGAGCGGGAAAGCCCCAAGCACAAATATCACTTTTGAAGGGAATCTGACGGCATAACGCGCTCGCATTCGCGGGCGCGTTCAGAGCGCTGACAAAGCCCCCAAACGCAAAAATCACCTCCGAAAGAGAACAAGCGGAAGTGATTTTTGCTTCCTGCGTCAGCTTCGCTTGCA
>DXVG01000270.1 GCA_019409045.1 Clostridiales bacterium
ACTGGTTTTCAAGACCAGCGCCTTAAACCGCTCGGCCATCTCTCCCCGGACGAAATCGCAATAAATATTATAGCAGAGCCTTTCGGATTTGTCAACCGCTTTCCCCGGAAAACTTCGCCTACTTCTCCGCAACGATCAGGAGGCGGTGGATGGTTCCCTGCAAACTGCCGTCCCGCTGGATACGTCTATGCATTTCAAGCAGCCGCTCAAAGCATCCGTCCACGGAAAAGCCCGGGAACTCCCATTCGATGATTTTTGCGAACCAGACAAACGCCGCCACATCGAAAAACACGATGGGGCGGAAGGCCTCCTCTGCGCGCAGCACATGAAAACCCGCGGCCTCAAACGCCGCGCGCTGCGCACGCAGCGTAAGCTGCGGATAGGGCTTCTGCGTCCCCGGGAGCACCATTTCCACCAGGTCGCGGTCGTTTTCCGCGCCCACCTGTTCGGTCAGGAACGTGCCGCCGGGCCGAAGCAGCCGGTAGAACTCCGGCGCGCACAGGTCGCCGTGGCGATTCAGTATGAGGTCAAAGGATGCATCCGCGAACGGAATGGCCGCCGGGTCGGCGCACTCCCTGAAGTTGATGCCCAGCGGCAAAAGCGTCCTTCGGCACAGCGCGACATTGGGAGGATAGCCTTCCGTCGCCGCCGTCCTGGAGGGCGGATGCCCCAGAGAGAGCAGGAACTCGCCGCCGCCCGTGTCGTAGTCCAGAACGGATACATCCCGCCGCAGAAGCCCGCGAGCGAGGGATGCATAGTCCCAGGGCAGATCGTCCTCCTCCGTGTACCTTCCGCGAATATGGGAAAAATCCCATCCGAGCATGTGCGCCGCGGATTCCTCCTCGCGCCAGGCGCGCCGCAGGGCTTCCTCGTTCAAAGCGCAGCCCTCCTATTCCGCCAGCAGTATGCGCACTTCGCTTATGCAGGTATCGGCATAGGCGGTGCCGCTGTAGGCGGAGAGAATCTCGATGGAGAGGTAATCGGTCAGCGCGGGGCGGTTAAACAACACGATCTGTTCCCCGCGCACGTCGTCGAGCGCGATGCTGAACTCCTCCGCTTCGGCCACGCTTATGAGGATCTGCGCAGGGCGCGCGTTTTCAATATACGCATCGCGGGACCTCTGGTATCCGGCGCGTATGGCAAAGCCCGCCACGAGCTGCTCGTCAAAGAAGAAGGATATCCACTCGCCCTCGCCGATGCCGTTCACGCCCTCGGCCCAGGTGGTGGTGGGGTCGCCGTCGCTGGCGTTGGCTGCGGAGTAATAGCCGTACTGGTCGATCTGCTCGCTGGAGGCATAGGCCTCCACGCGGGCGCTCTCCAGGCGCGCAAGCTCGGACTGCTCCACAAGGCGCGCGCCGAATGTATTCGGAGAGGACGAGAGATACTTGCTGAGCACATATCCGGCCATCCCGGCGTACGACACGCGGTCAAAGCCGCCCTCCGCGCCGTAGGAGGTCACCTGCTCCCCGAGGGGGATGCGCGCCGCCGCGTCCGCGGAGGTGTCCGGCCGTGTGCGCAGCGTGACGTACTCCTTGCAGTTTACGACGTATTTGATCTCGCCTTCCTGCTCGGGCGCGGGCTCCACCCAGCCGAGATACTCCGTCAACACATAGCCGTGCGCGCCCTCGTACTCGACCTCGCTGAAGCCGTTTTCCACGTCGCCGTAGCACTGCACGCGCGCGCCGAGCGGTATGTGCGCCAGCGCCTCCGCGCCCGTGTCCGGCTGGGCGCGCAGCGTAACATATTCCATGCAGTTGACGATGTAGAGCACGGTGGACGGCCGGACGGTGTCCGCCGGGGCCTGCGCGGCGGCCTGCGGCGTCTGGGTGGGGGCGGGGGCCGCATCGCCGAAGGTCCATATCTCCGCCACGCCCGCGGCGGGGGCCAAGAGCGCGCACATCAGCAAAAACAGCAGCATCCGTCGCATGGGCATCCTCCTTTCAGGCTCCGATGTTCTGTACTCTTGGACGCAAATGCGGCGGGGAAGGTTCAATCGCTTCCCCCGGAGAATACGCTCTGCGCGACGCGCACGGCGGACATCGCATCCGCTGCGTAGTAGTCCGCGCCGATGCGCATGGCGTAGTCCTCGGTCAGCACCGCGCCGCCGACGACGATCTTTGCGTCCGTCTGCGCCCGCAGCAGGCGTATGGTCTGCTCCATGCTCTGCACGGTGGTGGTCATTAGCGCGCTCAGCCCGACCAGCGGCGCGCGGCTCTCTATGGCCGCCTGGACGACCGCCTCGGCGGGCACGTCCTTGCCGAGGTCCAGCACCTCGAAACCATAGTTTTCCAGGAGCGCCCGCACGATGTTCTTGCCGATGTCGTGTATGTCGCCATGCACCGTCGCCAGCACCACCTTGCCGCGCCTTGCCTGCGCGGAGGGCATGCGCGCGCGAACCTCGCCAAAGGCGTCCTTGGCCGCCTCCGCGCTCATCAGAAGCTGCGGCAAAAACACGGTCTTTTTCTCAAACCCCTCGCCGACGGCGTCGAGCGCGGGGACGATCTCCTGCTCGATCACCTCCATCGGCGCGCGGGAGGCGAGCGCCTGCGCCGCGGCCGTGCGTGCCTGCTCGCGCAGACCGCGCACTATGGCCTCGCGCAGCGTGAGCTCCTCCCTTGCCGGAGCGCTCGCAGACTCGGCGCCGGAAAAGCGGGCGATGTAGGCCGCACAGTTCGCGTCGTAGCCAAACAGCAGGTCGTGACAGCGCAGCGCGTCCATCAGCCCGCCCGCGAGCGGGTTGACGATGCCCGCGCTCAGCCCGCGCGAGAGCGCCGCGGCGAAGAACGCGGCGTTCAGCGTCGGCCGCGCGGGGAGCCCGAAAGACACGTTCGACACGCCCAGGGACGCTGTCTCTTATACA
>DXVG01000271.1 GCA_019409045.1 Clostridiales bacterium
GCTCATGGGGGCGGTGTCCTTGTACAGCTCCACCTGCGTGGCGGGGTTCGCGTTGCCGTTGGGCTGCATGCCGATGGCCTTTTGGAAGTAGCCCACGGCCATGTAGGTCGCGTCGCCGTACACGCCGTCGGCGGTGCCGCTCAACCAGCCCAGCTCAATCAGACGCTCCTGCAGCATGTACACGTCGTAGACGTAGCTGTTGTCGCTGTTGCGGTTGAGCATCTTGTACTCTGTGATGACGTAGGGGTCGGGCTCGGGCACCTCCCAGGCGTCGGGCGACTCGGTCAGCTCGCTGACCTCGTTTTCGGGAAGGCCGAACATCTCATTGAGCGTGACCAGCCGGTAGCCCTGCTGCGTGGCGTAGGGGATGAAGCCCAGGAGCTTGGAAAGGTCGTTGTCGGTGGTGTGGAACAGGTAAATGTTGCCCGGCGCGAGCGTGCTTTTGAGCGTGGTCACGCTGGCGGAGGAGCCGCTGAGCGTCCAGTGCGCCATGCCGTAATAGCCCAGCTTTTCTATGTACTGGTGGGTGCGCAGGTCGCGCCGGTTGTCGCCGCCGCGGGTGCGCATGAAGTGCATCTGATAGTTCACCCCAAGCGCCTTGGACACGATGCGCTGCTGGTTGAAGATCTCCGCGGCCATCTCCTCGCTGCTCAAGCGGTAGAACGTGGAATGGCTGTAGGAGTGGTTTTCAAACTCCATGCCGTTTTCGTAGGCGAAGCGGATGACCTCGCACAGCTCCTCGCGCTCGAGGTTCTTGCCGATGGGGAAGATGGTGAGCTTTGCGTCGTTGTCGATGGCGCACTGCACGATCTGGCGCAGGTTTTCGGTCTGGAAGCAGTCGTCCACGGTGATGGCGATGATCTTCTCCTCGGTGTCGGCCTTGGAGTAGATGGGCAGGTAGCCCTCCTGCGCCGCCACGATGGCCTGCGGGGCGATGACCTCGTCCTGCGTGTAGCTGTCGTCGCCGAGCGTCTCGCTGGTGGGCTGCGCCGCCTCGGTCTGCGCGGGCGCGTCGCTCGCCTGCGGCTCGGGCGTCTGCGTAGGCGCGAGTGTCGTGGCTGCGAGGACCGTGGCCGCAGGGGTCGTGGCCGCAGGGGCCATGACCGTGGTCGCGTCGGGGCGCGAGCAGCGGGCGATGCCCACGGCTGCGGCGATGAACAAGAGCGTGGCCAGCGCGATCAGCAGCATCGTGCGCAGCGCTTCATTGGCGCCGCCGCGCCGTTTGCGGCGGTTTCTCTGCGGCGTCGGGCCGCCTGTGCGGTTCGTGCCGTGTGCCCGGTTCATATAATATACCACGCCTCCCTCTGCAAATGCGCGTCCGCTCGCCATTGCGCATCCTTAGACGCGCGCGGGGCGGTACATGTTCTCAAAAAATGTCGGAACGTCCTCATTTTTTATGATACCTTCGACGGCGATGAAAATCAAGGTGAAAAAGGATATAAAATCCGATATTCTGCTGTGAATTCTTTGCGAAAATGTGATTTGTCCTGGCGGAGTTCACCAGTGGCGCTTCACCAGTGGCGCTAAAATCCTTGACAGCGCTCACCAGTGGTGCTAAAATAAATATGGGTAGGGGTGAAACTCTTTCTCCCTGCATACCATAAAAGGGGCGTCCCATCAACCCGAAGGCTTGCGTTCCTACGCGAGGTTATTTGTAGGGTTGGTCGGACGCCCTTTATTTGGGCTTAAATTCCCAATGCTCATAGGGGCTCGACCAGTGGGGACAGCTCCTGCCCCGCGCGCCGGTTGAGACGCCGATATTGAATTCCCCGCGGGGAGGATGCAGCCGCCGAAAAAATCGCCATAGAGCGCTCCATTGTCGGAGGATTCATCGCAGTACAGTATGTATTCCAAAGCCGGTGCTCCCATTTCAAGATCGCGCCTGCGCGCATGATTTTTTAATTATAACGTGCCGTTTTCCGGAAATCAAGCAAAATAAGCGCCTGGCAAATAAATATCCGCCGCCCCCACTTCGGGGGCGGCGGTGTTTTCGCGCCTGCGGCTTACAGCCTGCGCGTGGCGAGCGTGGCGGATTCGCCGTTGATGTTCCAGTCGCGCACGAAGTCGCCCTGCGCGCCCTCGCCCATCTCCAGCGATTCGGCCAGCACCGCGCGGCAAATGGTCTGCGCGCCGCGCCCGATGATGCCCGCGAGCTTCTCGCCCGCCTGATAGCGCACGGCGATGCGGTCGGTTACATCGTAACCCGCCTCCTTGCGCATGGTCTGCACCTTGGAGATCACCTCGCGCACGAAGCCCTCCTCGATCAATTCGGGGGTGAGGTTGGTGTCCAGCACCACGGTCATATCGCCCTCGCTCTGGGCCATGAAGCCCGGCTTTTGCATCGGCTCGATGAGCGCGTCCTCGCGGGAGAGCTCCACCTGCGTGCCGTCCACGTCGAAGGCCAGCTTCTCGCCGCGGTCGAACGTGTCCACCACGTCGTTTCCGTCCGCCTGCGCAAGATACGCGCCGATCTTGCCCAGGAGTTTTCCGTAGCGCGGGCCGAGCGTGCGCAGCTGCGGCTTGATCTTGTAGCTGGTGAAGGCGCGGGCGTCGTCGACAAATTCCACGCGCTTGACGTTCAGTTCGTCGGCGATGAGCGCGGCCATGGCCTCGGGCAGCTTCGCGCCCTTGACGTAGAGGACGCGCGCGGGCTGGCGCACCTTCATGTTGGCGGCGCTGCGGCAGGCGCGGCCCAACTGCACAATGGCGATGACGGCCTCCATGTCGTCCTCAAGCGCCTTGTCCACCAGCGCCATGTCGGCTTTGGGGAAGTCGGTCAGGTGGACGGACTCCCTGGCGCCGGGAATGTTGTTGACGACGAGATTCTGGTACATGTTCTCCGTCATGAAGGGGATATAG
>DXVG01000272.1 GCA_019409045.1 Clostridiales bacterium
AAGGAGTTGCGCGTGGGGAAGGAGAAGAATATATCAACTGTAATTCTCCGCCCCGTTGCGCGCGGCGGTTGCCCCGACGGTCGCAGGGTCATTGCGGGCCGCCGATTGCGCCCAGTCAAAACACGATCCGGCGCTGGAAAGGAGTAGCACCCATATGAAGTACTTTATCGGCTTGGACAACGGCGGGACGACGACAAAGGCAGCCCTGTACGACGAAAAGGGCCGGGAGATCGGCGTGGCGAGCGTAGATACGGCAGTGCTCGCGCCCAAACCGGGGTACACGGAGCGCGATATGGAGCAGATGTGGCAGGCAAATTGCCGCGTCATCCGCGAAGTGCTCCAAAATACGGGCATATCCCCCGACGCCGTCGCGGGCCTGGCGGTCTGCGGGCACGGCAAGGGCCTCTACCTGTGGGGCAAGGATGGAAAGCCCGCCCGCAACGGCATCATCTCCACGGACAACCGCGCCTACGCCTACCCGGCGAAGTGGCGCAGCGACGGCACGGAGGAGAAGGTCTTTGCGCTGAGCTGTCAGCACATCATGGCCTGCCAGCCGGTGGCGCTGCTGGCGTGGCTGAAGGACAACGAGCCCGAGGTAATGGAAAACATACAGTGGGTGTTCGAGTGCAAGGACTATGTGCGCTTCCGCCTGACGGGAGAGGCCAGGGCGGAGATCACGGACTATTCCGGCGCGAACCTCGTCAACCTGCACACCAGGCAGTATGACGACGAGCTTCTGGAGCTGTTCGGGCTCGGCTGCATCCGCGACGCTCTGCCGCCGCTGTGCGATTCGGTGCAGATCGCGGGCTGCGTCACCGAGGAGGCGGCCGCGCTGTGCGGGCTGCGGGCGGGCACGCCGGTGGCCGGGGGCATGTTCGACATAGACGCATGCGCGCTGGCGGTCGATGTGCTCGACGAGCGGCGCATCTGCATGATCGCGGGGACCTGGAGCATCAACGAATACCCGCGCAAGGCGCCCGTGACCGACGGCAAGGTGCTGATGAACTCCATCTTCTGTCTGCCGGAGTACTACCTGATCGAGGAGAGCAGCCCGACCTCTGCGGGCAACAACGAGTGGTTTGTCAAGACGCTCCTGCCGGAGGTCGAGGCGCAGGCCCGGCAGGCCGGGAAGAGCGTATACGCCGTGATGAACGAGTGGGTGGAGTCCGTGCCGCCGGAGGAGTTCGTGCCCATCTTCCTGCCGTTCCTCATGGCCGGCACCCCGCACCCCAACGCCAAGGGCACGTTCGTGGGCCTGAGCATGAGCCACACGCGGGCGCACATTGCGCGCAGCGTCTATGAGGGCATCGTCTACTGCCACAGGGCGCACCTGGAAAAGCTGCTGGCAACGCGCGCGCAGGCACCGGAGTGCATCCGTCTGGCGGGCGGCGCGGCGCGGTCCCGCGTATGGGCCCAGATGTTCGCGGACATATTGGGCTATCCTGTGGAGACCGTGGAAGTCAACGAAACCGGCGCGCTGGGCTGTGCGATCGCTGCGGCCACGGCCGTGGGGACGTACGCAAGCCTCGGCGACGCGGCGCAGAACATGTGCGCGTCGGGCGCGCGCTTTGAGCCGAACCCGGAAAGGACGGCGATATACGCCGCGCGCTACGGACTGTACAAGCGCGCGGTCGAATGCCTCGACGGCCTGTGGGATCAGATGCAGGGCGTGATCGAGGGAAAATAAGATATGGGAGCGCGGAGTATGGAATACACACTTGGCCTGTACGAAAAGGCAATGCCCACCGGCATGGACTGGCAACAGATGCTCGAGGCGGCCAGTCGAGCGGGGTTCGATCAGGTGGAGATCAGCATCGACGAGTCGGACGCGCGGCTTGCCCGGCTGCGCTGGACGGGCGCGGAGCGCTCCGCGCTGGCGCGCGCCGCGGCCGAGACCGGGCTGGCTGTGCGCACCATGTGCCTGAGCGGACACCGCAAATACCCGCTGGGGAGCCACGATGCCGACGTGCGCGCGCGCGGCATGGAGATCATGCGCGGTGCGATCGACTTTGCGTGCGATGTCGGCATACGCATCATACAGCTCGCCGGCTATGACGTCTACTACGAGGATGGCGACGCGGATACGCGCGCCTGGTTTTCCGAGAACCTGCAAAAGGGCGTTGAATACGCCGCGCGTTGCGGCGTAATGCTCGGCTTTGAGACGATGGAAACGCCGTTTATGGACACCATCAGCAAGGGCATGGCATACGTCCATGCGCTTAACTCGCCCTACCTTGGCATGTATCCGGACCTTGGCAACCTGACCAACGCCTGCTACCTCTACGGGCTGAACGTCGAGGAGGAGATTCGCGCCGGAGAGGGCCACACCTGCGCCATGCACCTCAAGGAGACGGTGGAGGGCGTGTATCGGGACATGGACTTTGGCGACGGGCGCGTGGACTTTGTCTCCGGCATCCGGCAGACATGGGCCTGCGGCGTGCGCATGTTCACCGCGGAGTTCTGGCACGATGGGCGCGAGGACTGGCAACAGCGCCTGCGCGATACAAGCGCATTTTTGCGCGCGCGGTTTGCACAGGCACTGGACAGCTAAAGGCGATGAAGCGGCTCTACATGCTCTGCGGGGCGATGGGCGTCGGGAAGACCACGGTGGGGAAGGCTCTGCGCGACATGCTGCCCGCCTGCGCGTTTCTGGACGGGGACTGGTGCTGGGACATGCACCCGTTTGCGGTCACGCCGGTGACGAGGCGCGTGGTGCTGGACAACATCTGCCATGTGCTGAACAACTTTCTGACCTGCGGCGCGTTTGAAAACGTCGTGTTCTGTTGGGTGCTGCACCGGCGGGAGATACTCGCGGAGGTGCTGGGGCGGCTGGACGCGCGGGGC
>DXVG01000273.1 GCA_019409045.1 Clostridiales bacterium
GTTAATTCCGTGTGGCCGTACTCGCCGGCGTCGGCATGTTCGACCGTGCCGCCGAGTATGTAGTTGAGAAGCTGCATACCATAACAGATACCCAGCACCGGCACGCCGAGGGAGAAGATCTCCTCGTCAAGACGCGGCGCGCCCTCTTCATAAACGCTGTTGGGGCCGCCGGTGAGGATGATGCCGCGCAGGCTTTCATCCGCCCAGGAGGCCATGGGAGCGGCGTAGTTGAGGATCCCACAGTATACACCGGCCTCGCGCACGCGGCGGGCGATGAGTTGGTTGTACTGGCCGCCAAAGTCCAGTATGACGATCTTCTCTAGCATGTTCCTTCCTCCGCGCGGCGAATGGCCGCGCCGACCAGCCCGACGAACAGCGGGTGCGGGCGGTTGGGGCGGGACTTGAACTCCGGGTGGAACTGCACGCCCACAAACCACGGATGCCCCTCCAGCTCGACCGCCTCGACCAGATTGCGCTCCGGGTTCACGCCCGCCACGCGCAGCCCCTGTTGGGCAAAGGCGTCGATGTAATCGTTGTTGAACTCATAGCGGTGGCGGTGGCGCTCGAAGATCTCCTGCGCGCCGTAGAGCGCGGCGGGGATGGAGCCAGGCGTCAGGCGGCACAGGTACGCGCCCAGCCGCATGGTGCCGCCGGTCTGCTCCAGGCCCTTCTGCTCCTGCATGATGTCGATCACGGGATAGGGCGTTTCCGGGTCGAACTCGGTCGAGGCCGCGCCCTGCATGCCGCAGGCGTTGCGGGCAAACTCCATCACCGCGATCTGCATGCCCAGGCAGATGCCCAGAAACGGCACGCCGTGCTCGCGCGCGTAGCGCGCTGCGACCATCTTGCCCTCGATGCCGCGGTTTCCGAAGCCACCGGGCACGAGTATGCCCTGCACGCCCGCGAACACGGCCTCCACGTCCGTCTCCGGGTGCGCCAGATCGTCGGCGAGCACCCACTTTATGTTCACGCGCGCGCGATGCGCGATGCCGCCGTGCCTGAGCGCCTCCACCACCGAGAGATAGGCGTCGTGCAGCTGTATGTACTTGCCCACCAGCGCGATGGTGACCTCGCGCTCCGGGTGCTGCGAGCGGTCCACCAGCTCCACCCAGTCCTGCAGGTCGGGCTTGCGCGCCTCCAACGAGAGCGCCTCGCACACCTTGTCGGCAAAGCCCTCCCGCTCGAGCATCAGCGGCACCTGATAGAGCGATTCCGCGTCCAGGTTCTGTATGATGTAGCGCGCGGGCACATTGCAAAACAGGGAGAGCTTGTTGCGCATCTCCGGCGGGATGGGATAATCGCTGCGGCAGACGAGCATGCCGGGGTGGATGCCCATGGACTGAAGCTGGCGGACGGAGTGCTGCGTGGGCTTTGTCTTGAGCTCCTGCGAGGTCTTGAGGTACGGCATGAGCGTGACGTGCATAAACAGCGTGTGCTCCCGCGGCACTTCCCATTGAAATTGGCGGATGGCCTCGATGAAGGGTTGCCCCTCGATATCGCCGACCGTTCCGCCGATCTCTGTGATGACCACGTCTACGTCCTGCCCGACGCGGTGTATTTTTTCCTTGATCTCGTCCGTGATGTGCGGTATGACCTGCACGGTGCCGCCGTTGTAGCCGCCCTCGCGCTCGCGCCGAAGGACGCTGAAGTACACCTGCCCGGAGGTGACGGAGGAATAGCGCGTGAGGTTCGCGTCCACGAATCGCTCGTAGTGGCCCAGGTCCAAATCCGTCTCCGCGCCGTCCTCGGTGACGAACACCTCGCCGTGCTGGTAGGGGTTCATGGTGCCCGGGTCCACGTTGAGATAGGGGTCGAACTTCTGAATCGCCACCGAGTAGCCGCGCGCCTTGAGCAGCCTGCCAAGCGATGCGGCGGTGATGCCCTTGCCGAGCGATGAGGTGACGCCGCCGGTTACGAAGATATACCGTGTATCCACGCGATCACGCTCCCCCGAAAAAAAGAATGGAGCCATGATACCACGCGGTGTTTGCCGTTTCAATGTCACGGAAGTTAAACTTCGGTTGCGTGCTTTGTATGCGACTTTATTTCCATGCGCGGCGGGGCTAGGCCTCCTGCGCCGCGTCGAGCAAAAAGCCCTCGGTCCACTCGCCGCGCCAGGTGAAGCCGAGCTTTTCAAGCGCGATGCGCGAGGCGGTGTTGTTTACGTCCACCCAGGTGTAGCACATGGATATGCCGCGCTCGAGCGCCGTGGCGTAGATGAGCTGCTTCATGGCCGTGGAGAGCCCCAGCCGCCTGTACTCGGGCTTGACCGCGCCCAGCCATGTGGAGACCATGCCGCCGCGGATGACCATCTTGTTCGCGGCGCAGACCTCGCCCTCCCTGTCCATGACGAATATGTTGCCCTCGCCAATCTCGTAGAGCAGCTCCTCAACCGAGGGAATGGCGGAGTTGTAGTGGTCGAGCGATGCGTCCCATATCCGCAGTATGTCCTGCGCCTCCTGCGGCCGCGCGAGCCGCGCGACGAAGCGCCCCCGGTCGCATTCGACCACGGTGGGACGCAGGCGCTCCCGCGAAAGCGACAGGTAGAGCTTCAAATCCTTCACCCACGGCCGGAAGCCCACGGCCTGCCACTTGCTCGCCATCGCGCGCACGATCTGCTCGCGCTTTCCCTCGGTGGTGAAGTACTCCAGCAGCACCGGCTTGTCCATGGGCGAGAAGTCCACCGGCTCGTCCGCGTAGAAGAAGTAGTGTATGCGATAGTAGTCGCCCTCGTCGTCGATCAGGTACGCGCCCGTGCGGCATGTGGCGGCATAAAGGCTCGCGCGGCGCAGCAGCCTGTCCACCTCGCCCGGCTCGAAGATGCAGTTC
>DXVG01000274.1 GCA_019409045.1 Clostridiales bacterium
AGCTCCCTTGTTTGCAGGCTCGCTTCCTTGGCTTGCGGGCTTTCTCAACGCCCTGTCAGTCTGTTGACTTTGTCAACATACTGAGGCGCCGTCCCCGCAATGCGCGGAAACGGCGCCTTCATTTCGAGCGCTTCGCCTTAGGCGGGCATGCCGTCCCCCTGCGCGGGAGAGGCGTCCGCATCCGACGCGGATTCGAGGACGATGCCAAGCGCCGTGCCGTCGAGCACCAGCGCGCTGACGAGGTCGCCCTCCTGAATGTCCTCCAGCGCGGCCTGCTCAAAGCCGTCCTCCCCGCGCGTCCACACGGGCGTGTCCTCCTCCACGATCAGCAGCGTGTACTGCCCGATCTCCGCCTCGGACGACGCCTTGCGCGCACCCTTGCGCTGCGGCGGCTCCTGTGCGCCCTCCTCGTCCTCAGCTTCGCCGTCGTCCGCGTCGCCGTCGTCCTCAGCTTCGTCCCACGGGTAGGTCGCATCCTCGTCCGCGCCGAGCTGGTCTATGCGCACAAGCAGCGCGCCCTCCTCCCGGCGCACCACCGTTGCAAGCAGCACCTCCGCCTCCGCCTGCTGCGCGTCGCCGGACGCCTCCGCGCCTGCGGATACGGGGAAAAGCGCCGTGATCAGCGCGAGCATCCATATGAGAACTGCTTTCATATATCTTCATCCTCCTTTATTATCCGAGTATAAGAAGAGTATAGGACAGAATTTGCGATAAATTGTGAGCGAACTGTGAATATGCGCGCGGCGAGCGCCCTTTCGCGCCCGACAGCTCGCCGCGATGCGCGCCGACGCGCAGGGAAAAGCCGCGCAACGCAACAAAGCGAAGCGCTCGTCAAAATTTGCGCGATTTTTTTGTCCATGCGGGGAGATAATTTTAAGAATGATGTTGACAGACGCATGGAGGCGTGTTATAATATCCGCAAATAGTAAAAGCCTTTTACAAATTCGACCAGGCGGCGCGACCGCCGGGAAGGCGCAGGTGGCTATGGAGAAGTTCAAGGGCGGATACATCGTGGAGATGGAGGGCATAACCAAGCAGTTTCCCGGCGTGAAGGCGCTGGATAACGTGTCCTTTCATCTCAGGAGCGGAGAGGTCATGGCCCTGCTCGGGGAGAACGGCGCGGGCAAGTCCACGCTGATGAAGATACTCTCCGGCGTTTACGCCAAGGACGCGGGCACCGTTCGCGTCTTCGGCGAGTCGGTGGAGAGCCTCACCCCGAAAAAGGCGCAGGAGCTGGGCATTGCCATCATCCATCAGGAGCTCAACCTCTGCCCGCATCTGTCGGTGGCGGAGAACATCTTTCTCGGCCGGGAAAAGGTCGGCGCGCTGCGCAGGCTTTCCCAACGCGAGATGAACCGCGAGGCGGCCAAGATACTCGAAAATCTTCGCATAGACCTCGCGCCGACCACCATGGTCGGAAATCTACAGGTGTCCAAGCAGCAGATGGTGGAGATCGCCAAGGCGCTTTCCACCAACGCGAAGGTGCTGATCATGGACGAGCCGACCAGCGCGCTCACCGCCAAGGAGATCGAGGAGCTGTTCCGCATCATCCGCCAGTTGCGCGACGAGGGCCGCGGCATCGTCTACATCTCCCACCGCCTGGAGGAGCTGCAACACATCGTAGACAGCGTGACCATACTGCGCGACGGCCAGTTCGTGGCCGAGATGCCCTTTAAGGACGTCACGCTCAACGAGATCATCTCCTACATGGTCGGCCGCGAGATCAAGGAAAAGTTCCCGCGCGTAAGCTGCGAGGTCGGCAAGAAGATATTCGAGGTCAGGCACCTCAACGCCGGGCGCATGGTGCGCGACGTGTCCTTTGAACTGTACGAGGGCGAGATCGTCGGCATCGCGGGCCTGATGGGCGCTGGCCGCACGGAGACCACGCGCGCGATCTTCGGCATCGACCGCAAGGAATCGGGAGAGGTGCTGCTCGACGACAAGCCCCTGAACATCTCAAGGCCCATCGACGCCATACACGCGGGCGTCGTGCTCGTCCCTGAAGATAGAAAGCGCGACGGCCTGTGCACCAAGCTGTCCATCCGCGACAACATCGCGCTGCCGAATCTGGACATCGTCTGCGGCGCGCTGACCAGGGTCAACCCCGGCAAGGTGACGAAGATGACCGACGAGGCGGTCAAAAACCTGCAAATCAAGCTGCCCAACACGTTCGTGGACGCGGGAAGCCTCTCGGGCGGCAACCAGCAAAAGGTCGTGGTGGGCAAGTGGCTTGCGCGCAACTCGCGCGTGGTCATGTTCGACGAGCCCACGCGCGGCATCGACGTGGCCGCCAAGGTGGAGATATACCACCTGATGAACCGGCTCAAGCAAAACGGCATCGGCGTTCTGTTCGTCTCCAGCGAGCTTCCGGAGATACTCGGCATCTCCGACCGCATCATCGTCATGTGCGATGGGCGCATCACCGGAGAGCTGGACGTGAAGGAGGCCACGCAGGAGCGCATACTCGAGCTGGCTACGCAGTTTGAGAAGAAGATACAAACAGCCTGACGCGCGGATGGAAAGGAGCTTACATACATGGAACACACAAAGCCCAGCATCGTCAAGAGGATATTCGCAAAGCGCGGCATGGGGCAGGTCGTCACCGTATTCTTCGGCCTGATCGTGCTCTGCCTTGTATTTAACTTCATCAACCCCAACTTCCTCGGCGCGCGCAATATTGGAAACCTTCTGCGCCAGTTCGCGCCGTATCTGATCGTGGGCATCGGCCAGTCGTTCGTGCTCATCACCGGCAACATCGACCTGTCCATCGGCTCGGTGCTGGGCATGAGCTGCATGACCTCGGCCACGCTGATGTGCA
>DXVG01000275.1 GCA_019409045.1 Clostridiales bacterium
CTTGTCTTCCTTCGGAAGTGATTTTTGCGTTTGGGGGCTTTGTCAGCGCTCTGGCGGGCGGCGGTCCCAGGTGGACCGCCGCCCGTTTTCTGTCGTTTCCCATCTCAGAGCGCGGCGAGGCGCTCAAACGCGCGCAGCGCCTCCTCCACGGCGCACTCGAGGCTGCCGGAATTGTCCACGCGCGCGTCGGCGCAGGCGGCGTAGAAGGGGGCGCGCTCCGCCTCCATGCCGCGCAGGCGCTCGCGGCCGCCCTCGGAGAGCGGCCTTCCGTCCGTGGCGAGCAGCTCCACGGGGCGCTCCACGCGCAGCACCGCGCCGTTTTGGCGCATGGCGCGCGCGTTGTCCCGCCTCAGCGGCGAACCGCCGCCGGTGGCGAGCACGCGGCCGCCCTCCCGGCAGAGGCGGGAGAGGACGTCGCTCTCCAGCGCGCGAAACGCCGCCTCGCCGCGCGCGGCGAATATGTCGGGTATGCGCATGCCCGCGACGCGCTCGATCTCCTCGTCGCAGTCCACGAACGGGCGGTCCATCCGCTGTGCGAGCGCCCGGCCCAGCGTGGTCTTGCCGCTCCCGGGCATGCCCACGAGCACGAGGTTGAGCCGCTCGGCGCGCAGCGCGGCGTATATCTCCGCCTCGCGGCTGGGCGGCACGGGCGCGCCCGTGAACTTCTCCGCCGCCAGGCACGCCTGCTTGACGAGCATCCACAGCCCGCCCGCGGCGGGTATGCCGCGCGCGAGCGCGTCCAGCACCAGCGACGTGCGATCGGGGTTGTAGATCACGTCCACCACGCCCTCCAGCGCGCGCAGGCGCGAAAGCTCCACCGGACAGGCGTCGGTGTGCGGGTACATGCCCACGGGCGTGGCGTTGATGAGCAGCTGCGCGTCCGCGTGTTCGCGGTAGAGCGCCTCGTAGGTGACGGGGCCCTTGCGCGAGACGACCACCACCTCCCGCGCGCCGAGCTGCTCGCAGGCCGCCTGCGCAGTCAGCGACGTGCCGCCGCTTCCCAGGATGGCCGCCTTGCGGCCGCGCACGGGGATGCCCGCGCGCCGTATCAGCGACACGAGCCCCCCGATGTCCGTGTTGTAGGCGGTGAGCACGCCGTCGCGGTTGACCAGCGTGTTGGCGCTTCCGATGCGCCGGACCTCGTCTGAGAGCGCGTCGCAGAAGGGCAGAACGTCTCGCTTGTAGGGGATGGTCACGTTCAGCCCCCGAAACGCGCGGCTTGCAAGCAGCGCGCGCATCTCCTCCGGCGGCAGCGGGCAGAGCCTGTAATCATAGCCGCCGATCATGCGGTGTATGCGCTCGGAGTAGCTGTGGCCGAGCTTTTCGCCGATGAGCGCGTATTCCATCGTCAATGCAGCTCCTCGTAATTCCCAAGGAATGTGAACTGCTCCGAGAGCCTGTCCAGCTCGCAGATGAGCGCGCGCACCTCGGGCTTTGTGATGCTGGCCTCCAGGTCGAAGAAGAAGCGGAACTCAAAGTCCCTGCCGGGCATGGGACGGCTTTCGAGCTTTGTGAGGTTCACGCCCACCACCGAGATCTGCGAAAGCAGCCTGTAGAGCGAGCCGGGCCTGTGCGGCGCGCGCAGCATCAGCGAGATCTTGTTCGCGCCGTCGTAGAGGCGCATGTCCTTGGCGATGCAGATAAAGCGCGTGAAGTTGCTCTCGGCGTTGCTCACGCTGTCGCACAGCACGTTCAGGCCGTAGAGCTCGCTGCAGTCGCCCGAGGCGATCACCGCAATGTCCTTCCGGTCGGACGCGGCCACGAACTCCGCCGCCCTGGCCGTGTTGCTCATGGCCGTGGCGCGCACCTTCGGGTTCTCGTGGAAAAAGCCGCTGCACTGGCGAAGCGCCTGCTCGTGGGACACGACCTCGCGCACGTCCTCCATGCGCACGCCCGGGCGCGCCATCAACTTGTGCTCGATACGCTCGCGCGCGGCGCGGACGATGTGGAAGTTGTGCTTCTCCATCAGGTCGTACACCTGCGTGACCGAGCCCGCAGAGCTGTTTTCGATGGGCAGCACGCCGTAGGGGCACATGCCCTTTTCCACGGCGGCGAACACATCGTCGAACGTGTTCATGTAGAGTATGTCGGCAAACTCGAACATGTGGTCGCACGCCTTCTGCGCGTAGGCGCCCTCCGTGCCCTGGCAGGCCACCAGCGCGCGGTTGGGCATGGCCTCCTCCCTGCGCTCGACCGCCTCCTCCAGCCGCCGCAGAAGCGGCGAGCCCGAGGCCAGCAGCGCGGACTGATAGCCGCGGCTGAGGTCGAACAGCGTCTGATACAGGAGCTTGGCATAGTGCTCCATCGAGGGGCCCGCCTCGGCGCTTACGCGGTTGAGCACCTCGCGCTCGCGGCCCGTGTCCAGTATGGGCATGCCGTTCTCCCGCTTGTAGGCGGCCACCTCGCGCGCGGCCTCCATGCGGCGCACGAACAGCTCCAGCAGCTGATGGTCGATCTGGTCGATCTGCTCGCGTATCTGATTAAGCTCCATATCCGTTTTCTCCTTCCAGTATCATGTCCGCCAGCACCAGCGCCACAACCGCCTCCACCACGGGCACCGCCCGGGGGACGATGCACGGGTCGTGGCGGCCGCCCGCCGAGAGGGAGGCCTCCTCCCCCGTGCGCAGGTCTACCGTGCGCTGCGCAAGCGCGATGGTGGGCGTGGGCTTGAACGCCACGCGGCAGACGATCGGCATGCCGGTGGTGATGCCGCCCAGCGCGCCCGCGTGGCGGTTGGTGGCGGGGCGCGGCGGGGAGTTCGGAGAGGGGTTTCGCGCCGCGGGGACTGTCTCTTATACACAT
>DXVG01000276.1 GCA_019409045.1 Clostridiales bacterium
CAGCGTCAGATGTGTATAAGAGACAGGCGCCGGTGACCAGCACGTCCTCGCCCACCTCGTCGAATTGCAGCGCCGTGTGCGTGGCGTTTCCGTAGGCGTCAAAAAACGCGATCACGTCCTCGGGCAGGCACTTCTCCTCCAGCGCCACCACGTTGGTCGCCGGCAGGCACAGGTACTGCGCGAACGCCCCCGCGCGCTGCACGCCCACGCCCACGGTGCGCTTGCACCACTGGCCGTTGCCGGCGCGGCAGTTGCGGCAGTGCCCGCAGATGATGTGGCCCTCGCCGCTTACGCGCTGCCCCACGCGCAGGCCCTTTACGCCCTCGCCCAGGCGCGCCACCTCGCCCACATACTCGTGGCCGATCACCAGCGGCGGGGAGACGTTCTTCTCGCTCCACGCGTCCCAGTTGTAGATATGTACGTCGGTCCCGCAGATGGCCGTCTTGCGAATGCGGATGAGCACCTCGCCGTATCCCGGCTCAGGTATGGGCACCCGCGCAAGCTCCAGCCCCGGCCCCGGCCGCGCCTTGATCAACGCGTCCATCATCGCGGCCATGCGCGCACCTCCCCTCTCCGGTTTGTGTTAATATTATAACCCAAAATTAAACAAATTGCAATCGCGCGGCGCGTATTCTTTCGCGCACAGCCGTCCCCGCCCCGCGGACAGGCGATTTTTTCGCCGCCGCATGGACAATCGCGCGGCGGTATAGTATACTATACTTGGAAACATCCGCAAAGGAGGATTGCGCTGCGATGAATATCACCCGGGACATTCGCTACGTCGGCGTGAACGACCACGCCGTAGACCTGTTCGAGGGGCAGTACATCGTGCCCAACGGCATGAGCTACAATTCCTATGTGGTGCTGGATGAGAAGGTGAGCGTGTTTGACACCGTGGACCAGCACTTCACGCACGAATGGCTCGACAACGTGTCCGACGCGCTGGACGGGCGCAAGCCGGACTACCTGATCGTACAGCACATGGAGCCGGACCACTCCGCCAACATCGCGAACTTCGTCAAGGCCTACCCGGGCGTGACCGTGGTGGGAAACGCCAAGACGTTTGCCATGATGGAGCAGTTCTTCGGCTGCAAGTTCGAGCGCGCGCTGGTGGTGGGCGACGGCGATACGCTCTCTACCGGCCGCCACACCTTCACCTTCGTGTTCGCGCCCATGGTGCACTGGCCGGAGGTCATGGTCACCTACGACAGCGCGGACAAGGTGCTCTTCTCCGCCGACGGGTTCGGCAAGTTCGGCGCGCTGGACGTGGAGGAGGACTGGGCGTGCGAGGCGCGCAGGTACTACATCGGCATCGTGGGCAAGTACGGGCCGCAGGTGCAGGCGCTTCTGAAAAAGGCCGCGGGGCTGGAGATCGACATCATCTGCCCGCTGCACGGCCCGGTGCTCACCGAAAACCTGGGCTACTACCTGCACCTGTACGATCTGTGGTCGTCCTACACGCCCGAGAGCGACGGCATCGTCATCGCCTACACCTCCGTGTACGGCCACACGCGCGCCGCGGTGGAGCTGCTCGCCGACGCGCTGCGCACACGGGGCTGCCCCGCCGTGACCGTGCACGACCTCGCCCGCTGCGACATGGCCGAGGCCGTGGAGGACGCCTTCCGCTACAACAAGCTGGTGCTGGCCACCACCACCTACAACGCGGGCGTGTTCCCCTTCATGCACACATTTATCAACCACCTGACCGAGCGCAACTTCCAGAAGCGCACCGTGGCGCTGATGGAGAACGGCACCTGGGCGCCGCTCGCGGCCAAGTGCATGCGCCAGATGCTTAGCTGCTGTAAGGAGCTGGAGTTCGTCGAGCCGGTGGTGCGCATACGCTCCGCGCTGAGCGAGGACAGCCGCGCGCAGGTGACCGCGCTGGCGGACGAGCTGTGCCGCGACTACATCGCCCGCTCCGGCGAGACGGCCAACAAGAGCGACATGACGGCGCTTTTCCGCATCGGCTACGGCCTCTACGTCGTCACCTGCAACGACGGCAAGAAGGACAACGGCCTGATCGTCAACACCGTATCGCAGGTCACCGACTCGCCCAACCGCGTGGCCGTGACCATCAACAAGGCCAACTACTCGCACCACGTCATCCGGCAGACGGGCGTGATGAACGTCAACTGCCTGTCGGTGGACGCGCCCTTCAGCGTGTTTGAGACCTTCGGCTTCCAGAGCGGGCGCACGGTGGACAAGTTCGCCGCCTGCGAGGTGGCGCCGCCGCGCGCGGACAACGGCCTGATCTTCCTGCCGCGCTACATCAACGCCTTTATGTCGCTCAAGGTGGAGAGCTATGTGGATCTGGATACGCACGGCATGTTCATCTGCTCGGTGGAGGAGGCGCGCGTGATCAGCGACCGCGACACCATGACCTACGCCTACTACCAGAGCAACGTCAAGCCCAAGCCGCAGACCGAGGGCAAGAAGGGCTTCGTGTGCCGCATCTGCGGCTACATCTACGAGGGCGACACGCTGCCCGAGGACTTCATCTGCCCGCTGTGCAAGCATGGTGTGGCGGACTTTGAGCCGATCTCGTAACGGGGGCGGGGATCATCTCCCCCGCCTGTCCATTCTACAGGAAAGGAAGTTTGCCGCCATGCGCAAGTTCGCCCTGCTGCTGGCCGCGCTTGTGGCGCTGTGCGCCGCCGCGATGGCCGATGAGACACAGTTTATCCAGCACGACCCCTTCGCCCTCGACGATGTGTGGGCGCAGGGCTCCACCAGCCCCGGCGAGTACCACTA
>DXVG01000277.1 GCA_019409045.1 Clostridiales bacterium
GAAGCGGCGCGGGGCTTGTGACGGTGGCCTGTCCCGCCTCCATCGTGCCGATTTTGCAGGCGCTCGAGCCGTGCGCCATGTGCGCGCCCATGCCGGAGAAGGACGGCGCGCTCTCTGCCGAAGCGGCGGCGCTTTTGTGGGAATTGCGCGATGGAAAGAGCATCGTCGCCGGGCCCGGCCTTTCCCGCCGCTGCGCCCCGGAAGTGCTCGAAGCGCTGCTGGAGGAAAAAGACGGCCAAAGCGCGCCCATCGTGTTGGATGCGGACGCGCTCAACATACTCTGCGAACGCCGGGAGGTGCTTTCCCTGTTGGGCAGCCATTGCGTGCTCACGCCCCATCCCGGCGAGGCAAGGCGCCTGCTGGGGCGGGAGCTGGCCGACCCCATCTCCGACGCGCGCGCGCTTTCCAGGCTGGGCGGCGAACTGGGCTGCAAGGTGGTGCTCAAGGGCGCGAGCCGCGTGATCTGCGAGCCGCCCTCCGGCGAGGGCCGCAACCTGCCCGTGTTCATCAGCACGACCGGCTGCTCCGGCATGGCCAAGGGCGGCTCCGGCGACGTATTCGCCGGCCTGCTGGCTGGATGGAGGACAAACAAGTGGCACAACATCCGTTCCGCCTGCGAGATCCACGGCCTCGCCGGCGTGCTGGCGGAGGAAAAGTACGCAAGCGCCTCCATGACCGCCCGCGACATCGTGGAGATGCTGCCCGAGGCCTTCCGCCGCCTGCAAAACAGGCGGGACGCGCAGCCGTGACCCCGCCGCGCAGCTACCTGCCGCCCGGCCTCGACGCGCGGCGCGACCGGGGAAGCGGCCTGTTCGTGGCGCGGGAGCGCGTGGATGGCCCGTGGTTTTCCTGCGAGCGCGCGGGTGATGTGTGGCGGCTTCTGCCCACGCAGGCGCTCTTGCGGGAGTACGAGCGCCTCGAGCCCGCGGACGCGCTTGGAAGGTCCCTCTTGCGCTTTCGCGGCCTGCGCGTCGAGGCGGAGGGCCTCGCGCTGTTCTGCGAGGCGGCCAAGCTCGCGGAGGCCCCGGAGAAAGCGCGCCTCGCCGCGCTGGAGAGGGCCGTGCGCCAGCGCGCGGCGGTGTGCCTGCGCGCGGGCGGCGGCGGCGGGCTGTACGCCTGCGCCGCGATGATGTCCCATATCAAACGCTGACACAGCTTACAGGAGGAACACGCGCATGAAGCTCAAGTGGTACGGACATTCCTGCTTTTCGATGACCTTTGACAACGGCGCCACGGTCGTGACCGACCCGTTTGACGACACGGTCGGCTATCCCCTGTGCCGGGCGCACGCGGACGTGGCGCTGGTGAGCCACGACCACTTCGACCACAACCACGTCCAATCGCTGCTGGACGATCCGCTGGTGGTGACAGGCGGCGCGCCGCGCGAGGTGCGCGGCCTGAAGATACGCGGCCTTGAATGCTTCCACGACGACGCGCAGGGCGCGGCCCGGGGCAAAAACATCGCCTTCATCGTCGAGGGCGACGGCCTGCGCATCGCGCACCTGGGCGACATCGGGCACATGCCCTCCCCGGAGATGTGCGAGGCGCTGCGCGGCGTGGACATACTGCTCGTGCCCATCGGCGGCACGTTCACCATCACAACGCCCGAGGCGGTGGAGCTGATCCGCCGCGTCGAGCCGCACACCGCCATCGCCATGCACTTTAAGACCGTGCTGTGCGGCTTTGCCATCACCGACGAGCAGGATTTCGTGCAGCTCACGGGTGCAAAATACCTGCCCAACGAGATCCATGTGGACGCGCAATCGCTCGCCTCGCTGCCCCCGGCGGCGGTGATGCTGTGCCCGTCCGCCCGTTAACGCAAACAAAACATCCGTTCGCCACAACATGCAGTGCGCGGCCTTCGAGACGACCACAGCATGTTGTGGCAAAATTTTTTGGCCGCGCGCGATCGGACGGCGGATGGAGAATCATGACGAAAAAGCGGCGGGATCGTGCGCGAAATGCGCGCCGAAGGGGTCGAATGTGCGCGAAAGATGATGAATACTGCATGTATATATGCAATTATTTCACAACTTGCCCGCAGGAATTTCCCTGCTTCCGTCGTACTTTATATGCATATGCAGTGCATATTCACGCTGCATACAGCATAGACTGTTTTATACCAAAGTGGGAGGGAAAACCATGGAGCCGCAAAAGCGCGTAAACTTAAAGTTAAATCCGCGCGTGATCCTTCCATGCGCAGCCGCGCTGATCGCCCTGGTGCTGATTTTACTCATCTGCATATTCGCGGGCAGGGCGACGCATATGCAGAATGAATATACACAGGCGCGCGACAGCGTCGGCGCGGAGCTGTACTACGACCTGTACATGTTCGCGCGCAGCTACGACGGCGTGACGCTGGCGGGCGCGGACGTGCAGGGCAGCATACTGCCCACCATGCGCGATTACTACGTCGCCGCGGTGGCGCTGGACGACGCGATCGTCGCCGCCTACGGAGAGGGCTATCAGCTCCTGGACGCAAACACGCGCTCGGCCATCACCACGGCCTTCGAGGCCTTCGACGACGCCTATGCGCAGGGCAGGAGCACCAACGAGGCGGTCAGCGGCATGAGCTCGTGCGTGCAGGCGATCGAGCAACTGCTCTCCACGCGCTACGACGAAGACACCCGGCTTTTGCCCGCCTAGGCGCGCCCCGACGCGGGGAGAAAAATCACTTCCGATTGTTCTCTTTCGGAAGTGATTTTTGCGTTTGGGGGCTTTGGCAACGCTCTGAGC
>DXVG01000278.1 GCA_019409045.1 Clostridiales bacterium
GCCGAGACCGGCGCGCTGCCGGTGCTCGAGGGCCTGTCCATCTACGCGGGGCAGCCGGGCTTTGAGGCGCTGGAGGCCGCGTCGAGCCTTCCGCTGCTCGTGCCGCCCGCGTTTGGCGGGGCGGGCCGCGCCGCGCTCGCGGCGGTGCGCGAGGCGTATCTGGCGGGCGAGATCGACGCGGACGAGGGGCTCGCGCGGCTGCGCGCGGCGTTCTCCGGCGCGACATAGCGCCCGATGCTTTACGGCGGCGCGCGCGCGTGGTATAATCGGCGTGCGGGACGCTTCCCCGGCAGAAGGAGGAACGCGCATGTGGCAGGAGATCTCCATCCGCGAGATACAGGGCGTACAGATCGGGCAGGCGGAAAACGCCGCGGCGGGCACGGGGGTGACGGTATTTTTGTGCGGCCGCGGCGCGCCCACGGGGCTGGACGTGCGCGGCGGAGGGCCCGCCTCCCGCGAGTCGCAGCTTCTAAGCCCTCTGGCGAGCGCGCAGGCCGTCCACGCGGTAGTGCTCTCGGGGGGCAGCGCGTTCGGCCTGGACGCCGCGGGCGGCGTGATGCGCTATCTGGAGGAGCGCGGGCTGGGCTTTGACGTGGGCGTTACGAAGGTGCCGCTGGTGTGCCAGTCGTGCCTGTTCGACCTGACCGTGGGCGACGCGCGCGTCCGCCCGGACGCGGCCATGGCCTACGCGGCCTGCGAAGCCGCCGAGGCGGGCAACTACCTGGACGGCAACCACGGCGCGGGTACGGGCGCGACGGTGGGCAAGTGCCTCGGCATGGAGCGCTGCATGAAGTCCGGCATCGGCAGCTTCGCGGTGCGGCTGGGCGCGCTGGAAGTGGGCGCGGTGGTGGCGGTGAACGCGCTGGGCGACGTGTATAACTGGCGCACGGGCGAGCGCGTCGCGGGCATGCGCGCGCTGGACGGGAAAGGGCTCGCCTCCTCGGCGGAGGCGCTCTACAGCCGCACGGAGGCGGTAGAGAACCGCTTCACCGGCAACACAACGCTCGGGGTAGTGATCACCAACGCGCGCTTTGACAAGGCGCGGCTGTGCAAGATCGCGGGCATGGCGCACGACGGCTACGCGCGCAGCATCCGCCCGGTGCACACCAGCGCGGACGGCGACAGCATATACGCCATGTCCGTGGGCGATGTGGAGGCGGACATGGACGTGGTGGGCGCGCTGGCGGCGGACGCGGTGAGCGAGGCCATACTGCGCGCGGTGCACAGCGCGCGGTCGGCCTACGGGTATCCCGCGGCGGCCGATCTGGGAAAGTAGACCTTCGCCAAAAAACAAAAAACAGGAGAGGCCGGCTCGACCGACCTCTCCATTTATATGCGGATGTTTTTAGAACAGGTGGAAGCGCACGAACAGCGACGCGGCCAGCGAGCTGACGAGCGAGACCACGGTGATCTGCGTGTTGATGGATGGGCCCGCGGTGTCCTTGAACGGATCGCCCACGGTATCGCCGATGACAGCCGCCTTGTGCGCGTCGGAGCCCTTGCCGCCGAAGTGGCCCGCCTCGACGTACTTCTTGGCGTTGTCCCACAGGCCGCCCGCGTTGGACATCAGAAGCGCCAGCAGCAGGCCGGTGACGATGTTACCGGTGAGGAAGCCGCCGATGGCCTCGGGGCCGCCGATGAAGCCGACCACGAGGGTCATGATGATGGCGAACAGGCCCGCCGGGATCAGCTCGCGGATGGCGCCGCGGGTGGAGATGTCGATGCACTTGGCGTAGTCGGGCTTGGTCTTGCCCTCGCGCAGGCCGGGGATGGTGTCAAACTGGCGATGGATCTCCTTGACCATGACCTGAGAGTTGCGGTTGACGCCGTTCATCAGCATAGCGGAGAACACGGCGGGGACCGCCGCGCCCACGATGATGCCGAAGAACACCATCGGGTTCATGATGTCGAACACGGCGGAGCCACCCGCCAGCTCCACGTTCTCCAGGAACGCGCCCAGCAGGGAGATGACGGTCAGGCCCGCGGCGCCGATGGAGAAGCCCTTGGTGATGGCCTTGGCGGTGTTGCCGGCGGCGTCGAGCTCGTCGGTGATCTCAAGCACCCTGTCGCCCAGGCCGGCCATTTCGGCCACGCCGCGGGCGTTGTCCACGATGGGGCCGTAGGCGTCGTTGGAGATGATCATGCCCACGATGGAGAGCATGCCGATGGCGGCGGTGGAGATGCCCATCATCTCATAGCCCGGGCCGATGGCGGCGCCCATCTTGTAGGAGATCAGCGCAGTCAGGCCGATGCCCACGAGCGCGGGCAGGCAGGACAGAAGGCCGTAGCTGAAGCCGTTGAGGATGGTGAAGGCCGGGCCGCTCTGGCAGGCCTCGGCGACCCTGGCCACGGGCTTTTTGTCGTCGCCCGTGAAGAAGTCGGAGGTGATGCCGATGATCACGCCCGCCAGCATGCCCAGCATGGCGCAGCCCCACAGAAGCAGCTCAAATCCGGAGATGAGCGTGGCGATGAGCGTCAGGCCCGCGAAGATGGCGCAGGTGATGTAAGTGCCGCCGTTGAGGGCGCGGGAGGGGCTGCCGTCCTTGCCGAGGCGGGAGAGGAACACGCCGAGGATGGACGCCAGAAGGCCCATCGAGGTGATGGCGAACATGAAGGGTATCTCGCCGATGGCGGCGGCGATGACGATGGTCGCGGCCATGGCGGCGACGTTGGAGTCGAACAGGTCGGCGCCCATGCCGGCCACGTCGCCCACGTTGTCGCCCACGTTGTCGGC
>DXVG01000279.1 GCA_019409045.1 Clostridiales bacterium
CCGAGCAGGTGCAGGCCGTGATCGACGGCACCTGGGAGCCCGTCAACCGCCTCGAGGGCATGAGCGAGGGCTGGGTGGACATCGCGCCGCTGACCGACAACTGCGCCGAGGGCACCGAGGAGGCCGTTGAGGCCGCGCGCGAGGCCATCATCTCGGGCGAGCTGGCGATCTTCTCCGGCGAGATCGTGGACAACGAGGGCAACGTCGCCGTGGCCGAGGGCCAGACGCTCACCGACGACGAGATCCTGCAGATCACCTGGTTCTGCGAGGGCATCACCATCAACTAAGGCGATCCCCTCTCAAAATACCATTGGAGGCGCAAACGCGCTTCCAACCAAAACGGGGCGGCGTGCTGCAAAAGCGCGCCGCTTTGTCCTTGCCGGGGGCGTCAGCCGAAGTCGTGGCGGTCGCCCCCGTCCAGCCCCAGCGATTCCATGACGGCCACGATCTTTTCCACGCATTCAAAGTCGGTCAGCGCGTTGTCCGCCAGAATCTCGCGGATGCGCTCGAGCGCGCGCATGTTCTCGTCGCGCAGCGCCTGCGCGGAAAAGTCCGCGTCCCGCGCCTCCAGAAAGTGCATTACACGCCGCGCCAGTACGTCCAAGTGCGACACCTCCCGGCTTATTTTAGACCATTTTGGTCTAAAATGTCAAGGCATACGCCTCCCCAGGTATGATAATTTGGGAGGTGTTTTCCTTGCAGTACAGACGCATCCGCGAGCTGCGCGAGGACAGCGACCGCACGCAGGCGCAGGTCGCGGCGGCGCTGGGGCTGTCGCAGCGCGCCTATTCCTATTACGAAACCGGCGCGCGCATGATCCCGCCGTGGGTGCTGGCCGCGCTGGCGGGCTATTACGAGACGAGCGTGGATTATCTGCTGGAGCTGACGGACGAGCGCGCGCCCTACCCCGCGCGGGTGTAGCGGGCCGGGCGCGGGCGTTTTTCGCGGTGTCCACGCACGCGCGCCGCGGCGGGCGAATAGACCGCTGATGAGCGGTCAACAATTCGCCGTGGAGGGGATGCGCATGGTCTGTGGGTTCTGCGGAAGGCGGCTTGGCGGCGGCGGGGCGCTGTTTGCGCTGTGCCCGGAGTGCGAAGCGCGACTGGTGCGCGTCTCGCCCGCGCGGCGGGAGTACGCATGGTTTGTCGCCGCGGTGCGGCGGGTGCTGTTCGGCGCGGCCTGAGCAAAGAAAAAATCGCCCCCACACAGATATGGATGTGTGGGGCGATCTTCCCGTGCGCGGGGCCGTCAGCCCTCCAGCAATGCGCGCATGCTCTCGGCCGCCTCGGCCGCGTCCTCGCCCTCGGCGATGATCGTCAGCGGCACGCCGCGGCGCAGCTCCATCGACAGCACGCTGATGAGCGACTCGATGCGGATCGCCCGGCCGTCCGTCTCCAGAGAGAGGTGCGCGCTGTATCCCGAGGCGCACTCGGCAATGCGCGCGGCAATCACCGGCGTGAGCCCGTCCGCCATGCCGTAGCGCGTGTTGAGCCGAACCGTCTCCATTGGCATAAACCTCCGTTTCCGTGTCAGATGTGCTTCTCTTCCCCTGTGCGGAGGCTGTCGGCGATCTTGCGCAGGCGGCGCAGGCGCGAATGCACGCCGGACTTGCCGATCGGCGGGTCGCAAAACTCCCCAAGCGACGCGAGCGAGTCGTCCGCGTGCTCCGCACGCACGCGCGCCATCTCCCGCAGCGTGGGCGGGAGCTTTTCCAGCCCCATCTCGCGCCGTATGCATTCTATATCCTCAAGCTGTGCCTGGGCGTTTTCGACCTGCCTTGCCAAGTTGCGTTCGTCACAGTTCAATTGGCGATTGACGCGGTTGCGCACGTCCTTTTTCACGCGCACGTTTTCCAGCGCCATCATCGCGTTTTTGGCTCCCATGAGCGCCAGCGCGTCGGCAATCTGCTCTCCACGCTTCAAGTATACCACATATCTTGACTTTCTGCACGCTTTTTTTGCAAAAATTTCAAAATAATTCAGCAGCTCGATAACAAAATCTGCGAGCGCCTCGTTCGGCGCGGCAAATTCGAGGTGATAGCCGCGCTCGGGGTCGCTCACCGCGCCCGCGAGCAGGAACGCGCCGCGCAAAAACGCCTTGCGGCAGCAGGCGTAGCGCAGCGCCTCGGGCGCGGGCGTGGCGCGCACGCCAAAGAGCGCCTCCGCGTCGAGCAGGCCGCACGCGTTCAGCACCGCGCGGCCGTCCGCCTCCGGCAAGAGGAGCTGATAGCGCGTCCCGCCGCGAAGCTGCTGCGTGCGCAGCGTGCGTATCTCGCCGGTGACGCCGAAGAACGACTTGAGCAGCACGAAGCAGTGGCGCACCACCGACGCCTCCGCCGAGACCACGCTCAGCGCGTACCGGTCGCGGCCGCGAAAGCCGATGCCGCCGCCCAGCAGCAGCGCCGCGGCCAGCTCTGCGCGCGCGCAGCAGGGCTGGTCCACGCGCTCGCGCACCATCTCCCCGCGCGCGTCCGAGGCAAAGGACATCAGTCCTCTCCCACGATGCGCACTTCCGTCTCCAGGCGCACATGCGCGTGCTCCCACACGCGGCGCTGCACGCTGTCGATCAGTTCGAGCACATCGCGCGCCGTGGCGCTTCCGAGGTTGACGATGAAGCCCGCGTGCTTGGGGCTCACCTGCGCGCCGCCGACGGTCAGGCCCTTGAGCCCCGCCGCCTCGATCAGCGCGCCCGCGAAGTGGCCCTCCGGGCGCTTGAACACCGAGCCCGCGC
>DXVG01000028.1:0-2625 GCA_019409045.1 Clostridiales bacterium
CTCGTAGAGCTGCTGCGCGATCTGCATGGTCTTGCCGGTGTTGAAGTTGAGCTTGCGCGAGGCCTCCTGCTGGAGGTTGGAGGTGGTAAACGGCGCGGCGGGCTGCTTGCGGCGCTCGCCCCGCTTGATGCCGCGCACGCGATAGCCGCCCTCGGCGATGCGCGAAAGCAGCGCGTCGCACTCCGCGCGGGTGTGCACGTCGAGCCGGTTCTCGCCCTCTCCGTAGAAGCGCGCGGTCACCTCCGCCTCGCCGATGGAGAAGCGCGCGGCGATGTTGTAGTACTCCTCGGGGACAAAGGTGTCGATCTCGGCCTCGCGGTCGCAGATCATCTTCGCCGCCACGGACTGCACGCGCCCCGCAGACAGGCCCTTTTTCACCTTCGCCCAGAGGATGGGGCTGATCTTGTAGCCCACCAGCCGGTCGAGCACGCGGCGCGCCTGCTGGGCGTTCACGCGGTCGATGTCGATGGCGCGCGGTGCCTTCACCGCCGCCTTGACCGCCTTCATGGTCACCTCGTTGAACTCTATGCGGCAGGGCGAAGCCTCGTCGATGCCCAGCACATGGGCAAGGTGCCAGGAGATGGCCTCGCCCTCGCGGTCCGGGTCGGTCGCCAGAAGGATTTTCGACGCCGCGCGCGCCTCCTTGCGGATGCGGCTGAGTATGTCGCCGCGACCCCGGATGGTGATGTACTTCGGTTCGAAGTTGTTCTCCGGGGAGACGCCGATCTGCGATTTGGGAAGGTCGCGCACATGACCCTGCGAGGCCTCCACTTTATAGCCGCGGCCGAGGAACTTTGCGATGGTCTTTGCCTTGGCCGGGGATTCCACGATCACCAGTTTTGTCGCCATTCAAGCCTCCATGAAAAAAACCTTCTATTGATACGCCCGGTAGATTCCGCCCGGTGCTTTTACGATTATGCCCCGAAGCTCGAGCATTGTCAAGAGCGAATTGAGTTTTGATGCCGGAATTTTACTTATTGCCGCCAATTCGTCAAAGGAAAGCTCCTGAACAAGCAGCGCCTCCACCAGCGGGCGCTCGTCCTCGTCCAGCTCCGGAAGCCGGCGCTTTTTCCCGCCCGCGGCGGGGCGGGAGGCCCAGCGGTAGTGCTCGAGTATGTCCCAGGCCGACAGCGCCGGGTATGCGCCGTCGAAGATCAGCCGGTTCGGCGCGGCGCTCAACGGCGCGTAGATGGAGCCGGGCACGGCGAACACGTCGCGCCCCTGCTCGGCGGCCAGCCCCGCCGTGATCATCGCGCCGGAGGTGGCGGAGCCCTCCACCAGCAAAACGCCCTCGCACAGGCCGCTGATGATGCGGTTGCGCATGGGGAACGTGCCGGGGGAGGGCTGCATGCCCGGCGCGTACTCGGAGAGGATCGCGCCGCCCGAGGCGAGTATGCGCTCGGCCAGCGGCTCGTTTTCCGGCGGGTAGATCACGTCCGCGCCGCTTCCGAGCACTGCGATGGTCGCGCCCTCGCCTGCCAGTGCGCCCTCGTGCGCGCAGGTATCCACGCCGCGCGCGAGCCCGCTGACCACGCACACGCCCTCGCGGGCGAGCGTCTCGGCAAACTCCGTGGCCGCCCGCTTCCCGTCGCGCGTGGCCTGTCTGGAGCCCACGATGGCGAACATGCGCTCCGGGAACGCCGCCTCGCCGCGCACATACAGCGTCGGCGGCGGATCGCACACGCCCAGCAGGGACGGAGGATAGCCGTCGCCCACGCGCGTGAGCGCGCGCATGCCCGCGCTCTCCATCCGCGCAAACAGCCGGAAAAACGCCTCCTGCGTGCGCGCCGCGCGCAGCGCCCGAAGCGTTCGCGCACCGAGGAAGGACATCTGCTCGTCGCCAACGCTGTCCCACACGCTGCGCGCGTCCCCGTATATGCTCAGCAGCCTGTAAAAGCGCCGCGCGCCGATGCCTTCGACGCTCGAGAGCCATATCCAGTACTGCTCCATCACGGAATAATCCATGCGCTACCCCCAGTACTTTCGGTCGAGATTGCGGTACTGCACGGCCTCGGAGACGTGGTGCTCGGCGATCACGTCCTCCCGCTCGAGGTCGGCGATGGTGCGCGCGACCTTGAGAACGCGCGTGTAGGCGCGGTTGGAGAAGTTGAGCTTTTCGCACGACAGCTCCAGGAGAGAGCGCGCACCGTCCGTCATCGGGCACGCGCTGGCGAGCGTGCGTGCGTTGAGCTGCGCGTTGATGCGCACGCCTGCGGGGTAGCTTGCGTACCGCTCGCGCTGGAGAGAGCGTGCGGCCTCCACGCGCGAGCGTATGGCGCTGGACGGCTCCTCCTCCGTCGCGCCGGAGAGGCGCTCGGCGGGGACGGATTCGACCTCTATGTGCATGTCGATGCGGTCCAGGAGCGGTCCGGAGATGCGGTTGAGATAGCGGCGCATCTGCATCGGCGTACAGCGGCAGATCTGCGTGCGGCTGCCCAGGTTGCCGCAGGGGCAGGGGTTCATCGAGCACACCAGCGTAAACTGCGCCGGGTAGGTCGCCTGCGCGCCCACGCGCGCCACGGTGACAAACCCGTCCTCCAGCGGCTGGCGCAGCGCCTCGAGCACGTCGCGCCGGTACTCGGGCAGCTCGTCCAGAAACAGCACGCCGTTGTGCGCCTTGGACAC
>DXVG01000028.1:2635-12104 GCA_019409045.1 Clostridiales bacterium
CCGCCGACCAGCGCCGCGTGCGAGGCCGTGTGATGCGGCGAGCGAAACGGACGCTCGGTCAGCAGACCGCTCTCGGGCACGCACCCGGCCACGGAGTGTATGCGCGTGACCTCCAGCGCCTCCTCAAACGTCATCTCCGGGAGGATGGTGGGAAGGCAGCGCGCCATCAGCGTCTTGCCGGAGCCGGGCGGGCCGATCATCAGCACGTTGTGACCGCCCGCGGCGGCGATCTCCAGCGCGCGCTTGGCCGAGCGCTGGCCGCGCACATGACAGAAGTCCGTCGGATACTCGCGCCGCGAGAGCAGCTGCGCGTACTGGACGGGCGCGATGGGGGAGATGGGCCTTTCGCCGGTGAAGTGCTCGAGCGCCTGCCGCAGGTGGGACACGGGCAGTATCTCCAGCCCCTCCACGCAGCGCACTTCGTTGACGTTCTTCTCCGGCAGCATCACGCGCCGCACGCCCGATGACAGCGCCGATATGATCATCGGCAGCGCGCCGCGCACGGGGCGCACCGCGCCGTCGAGCGACAACTCGCCCAGCGCGGCTATGTCCGCAAGCGCCGCGGGGTCGACCGCGCCCGCGCAGGCGAGCACGCCCAGCGCGATGGGCAGGTCGAATGCGGGTCCCTCCTTTTTCTGGTCCGCGGGCGCGAGGTTGACCGTCAGCCGCTCGGCGGGAAAGCTGAGGCGGCAGTTGCGCAGCGCCGCGCGCACGCGCTCGCGCGATTCCTTCACCGCCGCGTCCGGAAGGCCCACGATCTCAAACGCGGGCATGCCCGGCGCGAGGTTGACCTCGGTGGTGACCACAAATCCCTCGATGCCCGAAAGCCCCAGGCTCAGTATAGAGGCAAGCATTGGTATCCCTCCCCGCGCGCCGGTCGGGCGGCGCGTCCATCCGATGCGAGCGTCAGAAATTGACCCAGTTGAACCACCGCAGGAGCGATGCGTACTGCCGGGACACCGGCATGCCGCTCTCGAGCGGATAGAACATCACAAACAGCACCAGCGCCACGGCGCACAGCACGCACGCGGAGGCGATGAACGCCTGCCGGTTGCGCCTTCGCACGCGGTCCAGAAGCAGCGTGGACGCCATGACGATGAACGGCACGCTTGCGAAGTAGTGGTAGATGAACGTCGAGCGCGGCACCAGCACCCACGGCAGGTACTGCGACAGGAACGCCACCAACACCAGCACGAACGCGCGCGGCGCGCGCCTTGCCCACGCGCTGCGCACGGCCACGAACAGTATCGCCGCCAGACCGAACCAGAACACCGCGGGGTTGCCCATGCACGATATGGACGAGATCATGCCCGCGGGCAGGTAGGCCGAGCCGGAGTAGTACCACATCGGCCAGGCGATCACCGGCCACTCATACCAGTCGGAGCGGAAGGCGTGTGTATCGCCGCCCAGCCCCGCGTGATAGCCGAAGATGCTCTTTTGCAGGTTGACCACGCGGGAGATGGAGAAGTCCCCGCTCACGCGAAGCTGCCAGAAGTACGAGAAGTAGTAAATCAGCAGCGGCACCACGATAAACGCCGCCACGCAGAACACGGACAAAACGCTCAGCCGCCGGAGCGCGCCGTCCTTCGACTCCCAGCGGCACACAAGCGCCAGGGACACCGCTGCAAGCAGCACGCCCAGCGCGAGCGCGGGCAGCCACAGCCGCGCAAGCAGCCGCATCATCGCGCCCAGCGTGGACGTGGACAGCGCCAGCAGCTCGGACACGTCCATCACGATCGCGGCGCACGCAAGCAGGCTCAGGCCGATGCCCAGCCACATACAGACGAACGCGACTACGCTCGCGCGGCGCGGCGGAGCGCTCAGGCTGCGGCGCGCGGGCGTCAGCCTCGCGCCGACGCGCACCGCGAGCGCCTGATCGCGCCCGTCAAAGCGGCCGCACACCGCGAACAGGCGCCCCTGCCCCTTCGCAGGCGCCCTGCGCCGCGCGGATGCGACCGGCTTTTCAAGCGCGATCGTCCGCCTGCGCCACAGGCCGCGCTCCTCGCGCAGGTTCTTCCAAAGCGTCCAGAAGAATATGACCACCAGCCCCGCCGAGCCGTAGATGCCGATCCACTTCGTCGCCCAGGCGATGCCCATGAACACGCCCGAGAGCCCCAGCGGGATAAGCGACCGGGCAAAGCCGTCGCGCCGCCAGCGCATCTGGCTGTAGCGGAACATGAACAGGTACATCACCATGATAAACAGCACCGCGTAGCTGTCGATGGTGGCGATGCGCGTCTGGGTAAAGTGCATCGAGTCCACCGCCAGCAGGAACATGGCGATGAAGGAGAGGTCGGTGCGCTTGGTGAGCTGCTTGACCAGCAGGTACATCACCGGCAGCATCACAACGCCCATCAGCGCGCCCATGAACCGCCAGCCGAACGGCGTCATGCCGAACAGCTCTATGCCGATCATCATCAGCGTCTTGCCCAGCGGCGGATGCGTCCACTCATAGGCGCTGTCAAACTCGTCATAGTGGATCTGCTCGTAGGCCGTGCGCGCGTGATAGATCTCGTCAAAGTATGTGGAGTTGAGGTAGGAGGGGTAGGCGGGCACGACCTCCTGCTCGTCGACGAGCAAGTAGGGGTCGCTCTGCGCCTCCGGCGAGACGTCCTGCGCGGGCTCGCTCAGGCTCCAGCCGTCGGAGGCAAAGCCCTCCGCCTCGGTCTGCGTCGAAGTATCGGGCAGGGAGCTTGTGACCGAGACCACCGGCCACGGCTCGCCGTTTTCGTCGAGGAAGCCCACCTCGCGCAGGCGCAGGGGCGCCATGGCGCTCAGCTCGCTCGCCGTGGAGGGCTGCACGGTCAGGCGCACATAGCGCGCGGTGTTGGTCGCGCCGCTCTCATCAAGCCACAGCCAGCGGAAGATCTGCCCCTGATCGTAGGCGGCGGTCACGGGCTCCGACCACGTCTGGCCGTCGCTTGAAAAGCTCAGCGTGAAATTCGTCGAGCAGATGCCGCCGTAGTAGGTGAAGATGAACTCGCGCTCCTGCCCTAAGTCGAACACGACCTCCTCATATGGCGCGACGGACTTCCACTCGGTCTGCGGCGCCTGCGTGTCGCCCAGGTTGGTAAACGCCGCCACCGCGTAAATCGCCGTCACCGCCGCCATCAAAACCGCGTCCAGCCGCCTCAGCCCCAGCCTGTAGTCCTTCTCCGCGGGCGGCGCGGGCCGCTTGCGGGGCCTGGGCAGCCTGCGGACGCGGCCGAAGGCGCATATGTCCAGCGCCGTCCAAGCAAGGAACAGCGCATTGAGCACGTTGACGACGGACAGGGAGGTGTTGAGCCATTCCTCCGACGCGGAGAGGTGGCCGTAGTTGAGCTCGGTCATGCCGCCCTGCAGGACCAGCGCCTCGTTCATAAACAGCGTCACTGTCAGCACGAGCGTGGACCAGAGCAGCCGCCGGTCGCGGCAGTCGGCGTAGGCCAATAGAAGCAGTATCAGCGCCGGGTAGATATATCGCTCGTGCATCATCGGCCCGAACATGCACACCAATACGATCAGCACGCCGCCGGTCAAAAACACCTTGCGCGCGTCCCCGGAGCGCACCTGCAGGAAGATGGCGTACGCATAGGAGAGCGCGAACAGCGCCCAAGCGACATAGGGCCATGCGCCCGACTGCTCCAACTGCGTCCAGTTCAGCCCGAGGATGGCATACAGGTTGAGCGTGTTCACCGTCATGTAGCGGTAGCCCTGCGTCGCGCCGAACAGCTTTTCAAACAGCCAGACAAACGGCTGCGCCAGCGCGGAGAACACGCCGTCGATCTTCTCGAGACAGAAGGGGAGAGAGCACACATACAGTATGCCCAGCGACACCGCCACGCCCAGCAGCGCGCGCCTTACCTCGCGGCGGCCCTGCTCGTGCGTGTCGGGCGCGCGCAACAGGCCCCGCATGCGCACGATCATCGCCGCGAGCCCCACGGGCGCGAACAGGAGCGCCTGCGGCTTTACCAGCACCGCCGCGGCAAACGCCGCCAGAGAGGAGATATACCTGCCCTCGGCCATGCGCAGCGCGCAGACGACCACCAGAAGCGTGAGCACAGAGTCGATCTGCCCCCACGCGGCCGAGTCCACAAACACCGCCGGGTTGAATGCGTAAAACGCGCACAGAAGCAGCGCCGCGCGATTGCCCAGCCGCTTTTCGCAGAAGCGGTAGACCACCATCGCACCCAGCAGGTCGCACAGGATCGGGATGAGCTTGATCAGCACCACATGCGCCGTGGAGTCGTAGGCAAAGCCGAAGACCTGGCGCAAAAGCGCGATGGGCGCAAGCAGCAGCATGTACCCCGGGGGATAGTCGCAGAAGTAGTCCTCGGCGTAGAAGTTGAGCGGGCCGACCGAGGCCATGCGCTCCGACCACGCCTCAAAGCAGGCGATGTCCGTGTTGTAGCCGCGTATCCTCGCCGCGAGGATCAGCCGCACCACGAGCGCCGCGAGCAGCACGCCGCCCAGCGCCCAATGCAGGCGCTTTTTCGGCATCGCAAGCGGGGAGCGCGCCTTGCGGGCGAAGGCGACCACCGCCAGCACATAGCCGAACATGCCCAGAAGCAGCTCCTCGGTGTATCGCTCGGGCTCCTCCTGCGCGGCCTCGTCCGCCTCGCCCCAGTCGGACTGATCGGTGGAGGCGTAGAAGTTGTAGACCACGTCGCCCGCCTCCGCGTCGCTCAGCTCCACCAGCGAAAGGTCGTCAAACCAGGCCGTGCCTGTGTTCAGGTTCTCGTCGCCATAGCCGCCGATGCGCGCGTACACGGTCAGGGAGGTCTGCTCCGGCCCCGTGCGGCCGGTGAGCGAGAGCTCCACCCAATCGCCGCCGGTGTCGTAGAGCATGTCCGAATACACGCCCAGACCGCTGATGGACAGGTTCGCGCCGTAGCCGTCCTCGCCGATGCCCTCGGCGCGGACCATCGCGCTGAAGCGGTAGATGGTGTCGGGCTGCACCGTCACGGTCTGCGCCCAGCGCGCGTCGTTGACGCTCGCGCTGCTCACGCACAGGCAGTTCCCGTCCACGCCGTCCTCCTCCACGGTGAGCGAGGACACCTGCGCGTCGGTGAACCAGACCTCCTTGCTCCAGAGCGTGGGGGTCCCCATGGTGCTCACGTCCTCCACCGAGCCGTTCACCAGCAGGTTTTCGCCCTCCGCCGACGCGGGGAGCGCGGCGCATATGAGAAGCGCCAGTATGATCGGAAGCAATTTGCGCATATACGAAAGCTCCTGAAAAAAGCGTTACTTTTATTGTTTCCATGGCCGCGGCGCGGATTCCTCCCGGAAAACGCGGCGAAAGCATGGCAAAACTTCAAATACCGTCCAGTTCGCTCGCGTCGAAAGCGCCCTGAATGTGCCGGACGCCCCCGGCGGTCACCTCCACCACGTCGAAGCGCAGCGGCGCCTCCATGAGGCCCTCCTGCGCGGCATAGCAAAGCGCCGCATCGAGTATGCGGCGTCGCTTCGCGGGCGTGACCGCCTCGGCGGGCGTGCCGAAGCGCGCGCTGCGGCGGCACTTGACCTCGATAAACGCCGTCACGCCTCCGCGCCGCGCCACGATGTCCAGCTCGCCGCGGCCAAGGCGCAGGTTGCGCCCGAGGATCTCGTAGCCGTTGGATGCGAGATAGGCGCAGGCCGCGTCCTCGGCGCGCGCGCCCACGGCGCGTGTGTTCACGCGTCCCCTCCGAGGAAGTTGCGTATGAACGTGCGCCTGTGCGCGGGGCAGGGGCCGTATCTGCGGAGCGCGGCGATGTGCTCCGCGGTGCCGTAGCCCTTGTTGCGCGCAAAGCCGTACTGCGGGTACTGCGCGTCCAGCTCCACCATGTAGCGGTCGCGCTCCACCTTGGCCACGATGCTCGCGGCGGCGATCATGTAGCTGAGCGCGTCGCCGTGCACGATCGGGCGCGCCTCGCCGGGCAGGTGCAGCCCCGTCACCGCGTCCACCAGAAACACGCCCGAAAAGCCCGCGGCGCACTGCTCCATCGCGGCCCGCGTGGCGGCGAGTATGTTCATCCGGTCGATGTCCTCCGGCGGAAGAAACGCCGTGCGCACATACTCCGCCGCCTCCACAAGCAGCGGATACAGCGCCTCGCGTCGCTTCTCGGAGAGCTTTTTGGAATCGTCCACGCCCGGGACCAGCCGGCCTTCGGGGATGCACACGCACGCGGCCGCCACAGGCCCTGCCAGCGGGCCGCGGCCGACCTCGTCGATGCCCGCCACGCGCGCGCCGCACGCCCAGAGCTCGGCCTCCATGCGCGTGAGCCGAAACAGCTTTTCCTGCGCCGTCTCCCGCATGCTCACACCTCCGGGGCTTCGAGCGATATCTTGCCGACTTTGCCCGCCCGAAATTCATCCAGCACGAGCGCTGCGCCGCGCTCTAAGTCAAACCGCCCGCCGGAGAGCAGCCATCCGCGCCCCCGGCATGCGGCCTCGAGCAGCGCCTCGTCCGCAAGCGCGGGGTCGCAGAGCGGCAACAGCTCCCCGGAAGGGGAGGGGACCGCCTCGGGCAGCTTGAAGCGCACCCGCGTCATATCGGGCCTGAGCGCCGCGAGCCGCCTGAGCAGCGCGCCCGCCAGCTCCTGCGTGTCCAGTATCTGATCGCGCACGGAGCCCAGAAACGCCAGCGTCTGCGCGCGCGCCTGATCGTCCAGCCGCGGCGGCAGCATGCCGGGGGTGTCCAGAAGCTCAAGATACGGCCCGATCTTCACCCACTGCCTGGAGCGCGTGACGCCGGGGCGGTCGGCCGCCCTGGCCACCGCCGAGCCGTTCAGCCGGTTGATGAATGTGCTCTTTCCCACGTTGGGGATGCCCACCACCATCAGCCGCACGGTCTTTTTCACGCCGCGCGCGGCGGCGCGCTCCACGGCGGGGCGCGTGGCGCGCTCGACGCGCTCGAGCATATCCTTCGCGCGGCCGCCGCCGGAGTTGAAGCGCATGACCTCCACGCCCTGCGCGCGATAGAAATCCAGCCAGCGGGACGTGACTGCGTCGTCGGCGAGGTCGGCCTTGTTGAGCACCAGCAGCCGCGCCTTGCCGCGCGTGAGCGCGCGAAGGTCGGGGTTGGCGGTGGACAGCGGCGCGCGGGCGTCTACCAGCTCGATCACCGCGTCTACGGCGCGAAGCTGCTCGGCGAGCATGCGCCGCGACTTTGCCATGTGTCCCGGGTACCAGTTGATCGCAGGCATGTGCGTCCTCCAAACGTAGCGTTGCTTGTAAAACAGAAAAAGGAGCCGCCTGCGCGGCTCCCTTTGGAATTACTTTTCCTTGACTTTTGCAGCCTTGCCGCTGCGCTGACGCAGATAGTACAGCTTCGCGCGACGGACCTTGCCGCGGCGGATCACCATGATGCGATCCAGGCGGGGGGAATGCAGGGGGAACGTGCGCTCCACGCCCACGCCGTAGGACGTGCGGCGGACGGTGAACGTCTCGCGCACAGAGCCGTTGCGGCGGGCGATGACCACGCCCTCAAACGCCTGCAGACGCTCGCGGGAACCTTCAACGACCTTCACGAACACGCGCACGGTATCGCCGACGCGGAACTCGGGAATGTCGGTTCGGAGCTGGGCGCTCTCGATGGAACGGATGATCTCATTCATTGCTGGGCCTCCTTCCTCTCAAGGGCGTTCATAACCGGCCTGCGGCAGCGGACCGCCCGATGTCACAAACCCGATTATACCATATCCGGCGGCGATTGACAAGCGCGGCGCGTGTAAAATTTACACGCCCCTGCGTCAGGCGTCGAACTCGGCCTTGAGCGCGTCGAACATCGCGGCAAACGGCGCTTCCTCGCCGGTCCAGAGCGTGAAGTTGCGCGCGCCCTGGCACACCAGCATGCCAAGGCCGGTGACGGCCTTCGCGCCGCGCGAGCGCGCCTCGCGCAGAAACGGCGGCCACTCGGGGTTGAACACCACGTCGGAGACGACCATGCCCGGCCGCATGCAGGCGTAGTCGATGTCGGGCTTTTTGTCCACGTCCGGCGCGAGGCCCACGCAGGTGGCGTTGATGAGCACGTCGCACTCGGGGATCGTCACCGTGCCCTCCCAGGGCAGGTACTCGGCCGGACAGGCCGTGTTTTCGCAGATGACGCGCGCAAGCTCCTCTCCGCGTTCGCGGTTGCGGTTGACCACGGTGATCTTCTGCGCGCCAGCCAGTGCGCACTCCACGCCGATGGCCCTGCCCGCGCCGCCCGCGCCGAGCAGCACGATGCGCTTTCCCTCGATGGGCGCGCCCTGCATCTTCATCGCCTCGACAAAGCCCTTGCCGTCGGTGTTTTCGCCGATGTAGCGGCCGTTTTCCTCGTATACGGTGTTCACCGCGCCGATGATGCGCGCCGCCTCCGTAATGCCGTCCAGAAACGGTATCACCCGCACCTTGTGCGGCATGGTCAGGTTAAAGCCCTTCATGTGCATGGCGCGCGCGCCGGCAATGGCCGCGCCCAGCGCCTCGGGCAGCACCTTCGCGGTGATGTAGCGGAAGTTCAGCCCCTTGGCGCGAAATCCCGCCTCCTCCATCGCGCCCGTGGGATTGCCGTCCACGGGGTCGCCAAATACGCCGACCAGCTCGGCGCGGTAGTTCTTTTCCATGGTCATCCTCTCCTCATATCTTCAGTTTGCGGAAGTGATCGCCTGGATGAGCCGCTCCACGTCCTCCTCGCGCGTCGCCCAGCTCGTGCAGAAGCGCACGGCGCTGTGCGCCTCGTCCACGCGCGCCTGGTAGGCAAACGAGAACTCGGCCCGCAGGCGTTCGAGCAGCGCGTCGGGAAGGATGGGGAACTGTTGGTTGGTCGGGCTGTCTACAAAAAATGTGACGCCGCTCTCCGCCAGCGCGGAGCGCAGGCGCAGGGCGAGCGATACCGCGTGGCGCGAAAGCTCAAAGTACAGTCCGTCGCGCAAAAGCTCGCTGAATTGCAGCCCCAGGAGCCGTCCCTTGGCCAGCATGCCGCCGCGCTGCTTGATCTCGTAGCGGAAGTCGCGCTTGAGCGCGTCGCTTGTGATCACCACCGCCTCGCCAAACAGCGCGCCCTGCTTGGTGCCGCCGATGTAGAACACGTCCGCCACCTGCGCGAGGAAGGGAAGCGACAGATCGTTCTTCGGCGAGGCGAGCCCGTAGCCCAGGCGCGCACCGTCCACAAAGAGGATCATGCCGTAGCGGTCGCACACCGCGCGCAGCGCGAGCAGCTCGCTTCGCGTGTAGATGGTGCCCAGCTCCGTGGGGTTGGACACATACACCGCGCCGGGCATGACCATGTGCTCGTGCGTCTCGTCCGCGTAGTGCAGGCGGCAGAAATCCTCCACCGCTTCCGCGCGCAGCAGGCCGCTTTCGTGGGGAAGCGTGAGCACCTTGTGGCCGCAGGCCTCGATCGCGCCGGTCTCGTGTACGGCGATGTGCCCCGTGTCCGCCGCCACGACGCCCTGCCAGGGCCGAAGCGCGGCCGAGAGCACGGTGAGATTTGCCTGCGTGCCGCCCATCAGGAAGTGGACTGTCTCTT
>DXVG01000280.1 GCA_019409045.1 Clostridiales bacterium
CGCAGTTTGCAGGCGATGCTGACGCAGGAAGCAAAAATCACTTCCGCTTGTTTTCTTTCAGAAGTGATTTTTGCGTTTGGGGGCTTTGTCAACGCTCTGAGCGCGGGGCGCGCCGCCCCGGAAAGGAGCTGTTTGTATGCCGACGACCTTCTTTGGCTGGGTCGTGTATCTCGTGCGGGAATACGGCATGCTGTTTCTGCGCGGCACGGGCATGACGATGCTCATCGCCATCTCCGGCACCATCCTCGGTTTCTTCATCGGCCTGCTGGTGGGCATCGCCCGCACCATCGAGCTGGGAGCGCGCGCGCCGAAGTGGAAGCGGGCGCTCGTGCGGGCGCTCAACGCGCTGCTGGGCGTCTATATCGAGGTGTTCCGCGGAACGCCCATGATCGTGCAGTCCGTGGTCATTTTCTACGGCATCCCCTACATGGGCGGGCCGCAGCTGGGGCAGCTGCAGGCGGCGATACTCATCGTGTCCATCAACACGGGCGCTTACATGGCCGAGATCGTGCGCGGCGGCATCATCTCCATCGACCGCGGGCAGACCGAGGCGGCGCGCTCCATCGGCATGACGCACTGGCAGACGATGGTGTCGGTGGTGCTGCCGCAGGCGGTGCGCAACATCATGCCCTCCATCGGCAACGAGTTCGTGGTCAACATCAAGGACTCGTCCGTGCTCAACGTCATCTCCGTGACCGAGCTGTTCTTCCAGGGCAAGGCCGCCGCGGGCACCTACTACCGCTACTTTGAGACTTACTTCATCGTCGCCGTCATCTACCTCATCCTCACCTTCACGGTCACGCGCATACTGCGCCTGATCGAAAGGAAGATGGACGGGCCGGACAACTACGTCATCTGCGGCTCGCAGTCCGACAGCCGCGCGTCCATCCGCGTGGACACTTCCAAGGAGGAGGCCTGAGCATGGAAAGCGTCATCGACATCCGTCACCTACGCAAGTCCTTCGGCGCGCACGAGGTGCTCAAGGACATAGACTTTTCCGTGGGCAAGGGCGAGGTCGCCTGCATCATCGGCTCCTCCGGCTCGGGCAAGAGCACGCTTCTGCGCTGCATCAACCTTCTGGAGATGCCCGACGCGGGCGAGATACGCTTTCACGGGCAGGACATACTCTCCGGCTCGGTCGCCCTGGGCAACTACCACGCCCGCGTGGGCATGGTGTTTCAGCAGTTCAACCTGTTTAACAACATGACCGTCCTGAAAAACTGCATGGTCGGGCAGATGAAGGTGCTCAGGCGCTCGGCCGAGGAGAGCCGGGAAAACGCGATGAAGTACCTCCGGCGCGTGGGCATGGAGCCCTTTGTGAACGCAAAGCCCCGCCAGCTCTCCGGCGGGCAGAAGCAGCGCGTGGCCATCGCCCGCGCGCTGGCGATGGACCCGGAGGTGCTGCTGTTTGACGAGCCGACCTCGGCGCTGGACCCGGAGATGGTGGGCGAGGTGCTGCTGGTGATGCAGAGCCTTGCCGAGGAGGGCCTGACGATGCTCGTGGTCACGCACGAGATGGGCTTTGCGCGCAGCGCCGCCCACAGCGTGGTGTTCATGGACGAGGGCGTGATCGCCGAGCAGGGGCCGCCGCAGAGCGTGCTGGTCGAGCCCTCGCACCCGCGCCTGCGGGAGTTTCTGGCAAGCGTGCTGTAAGCGCGCATTGCGCCGCCGGTTCGCTCGGCGGCTTTTTTTTGCAGCTCTGGAACCAAAGCGCGCGCCGCTTCGTCTGAATGCACAGAACACGCATGGAGGATACCGACATGAAACGCACTTTCGCATTGCTTCTGACGCTGCTTTTCTGCGCGCTGCCCGCGCTGGGCGAGGACGCCCCGGCGGACGACACGACCGTCTCCCTGGAGGGCGAGATCCTCGAGATCACGGACGAGGGCGTGCTGCTCGATACGCCGACGCACGGCGAGGTGCTCGCGCGGATCGACGAGGACACGGTGCTGGACACGGACGGCGCGCTGTCGGTCGGCGACTACGCCTATGCCGACTGCGGCGGCGAGATGACGCTCTCCCTCCCCGCGCAGGTGTATGCCACGCGCATCGCCTCTCACAGGATCGAGGGCGACGTGGTGGAGAGCTATCCCGAGGAGGGCGCGATACTGGTGCAGGGCGCCGACGGCTCGCAGACGCGCGTGAACCTTCCCGAGCGCCTGGCCGAGGCGGCGCTGGAGGCGGAGCACGTCGTGGTCTACTTTGACGGCGCGACGACCATGTCCATCCCCCCGCAGGTGTCCGCCGGTATGGTGATCTGCGGATATGTTGTGCAGGGCGAGGTCACGCATATCTCCGATTCGTTCCTTTCGATCGGTCAGGACGCGGACGCCGTTCAGGTCAACTTCGATCAGGGCGCGCTGCCCGAAGGCCTGGCGGTGGGCGATGCAGTGCGCGTGCTCTACAACGGCGCGATGACGCGCTCCCTGCCGCCGCAGGTGCACGCGCTCGAGATCGTCCGGCTGGGCCGCTGAGAAAGGCGACGCCGCGCGGGGCCCTCTCCCCCGCGGCGCCGCTTTCAAATATTGCGGAAAAAATCGCGCACAGGCCTTGACAATGCTAAAAAAATTGAGTATAATAGTACTCGCGTTCGAGTGACGCGCAGCGCTCCGCGAATGTGACGCGGAGACAGGCGCTGAAATCGGTTCCCATGCGACATGGTGCTTTGGCTCAGTTGGTAGAGCACATCGTTCACATCGATGGGGTCACTGGTT
>DXVG01000281.1 GCA_019409045.1 Clostridiales bacterium
TGTCAGTCTGTTGACTTTGTCAACATCCAGACGCCCGCGCTCATCGCGCGGGCGTTCTCTGTTCTCGTCCAAACGAGGGTGTCTACTCGCTCTCCGCGCCCAGCTCGGCGCGGCGGCGGCGGATGGTGTTGAGCGACTGGGAAAGCTCGCCCTCCACCGCGGAGAGTACCTTGTAGGCGTCCTGACTGGCCTTGATGCGCAGCTCGTTCGCCTCCACGCGTGCGTCGTTTTTGATGATGCGCGCCTCCTCGCGGGCGCGGCGCACGATCTCGCTCTCGTCCAGCATGTGGTCGGCGCGCTCCTGCGCGTCGGCAATGATGTCATGCGCGCGGTTTTCGGCGTCGGCCAGGCGCTGCGCCACTTCCTCCTTGGCCTTTTCCAGCGCGGCGTTGGCGCGCATCTCGGCGCTGGTGACGCGGTTCATGGCCGTGGTCTCGGCATTGCTCATGATGCGCGAGCGCTCGCTGTACATCTTCATGCCGTACTGCACAGCGTCGGGGAGGTTTTTCTCCATATCGTCAATGATGCGCAGACACTTGTCGGCGTCAATGATTTTTTTATTCGTCAGCGGCACGTTCGCGCCGGCGTTGATGGCGAGGCGAATGAGCTTGAGCAGCTCCAGGAAGAACTTTAGATCATCGACCTCGTCGGTCTCCTGTTCCGCGCTTCCATCCTCGCGGGGATCCAGCTCATCCTCATAGAATCTTTCCTGATCGCGCTCCATGCTTACACACTCCTTTTGATCTCGGGCGCTGCGGCGCACGCCGCGTATATATCCTCTGCGATTTCGGGGGGAACCATGCCTTCGATCGGCGCGCCGTGGCGCGCGCAATCGCGCACGATGGACGAGGAAAGCAGGCTGTAGGACGGCGAGCACACCAGAAACACCGTGTCCAGGCCGCCGATGAGGCGGTTGGCGGTCGCCCTCTGCATCTCCAGCGGCAAGTCGCTCGCGTCGCGTATGCCGCGCAGGATCACGTCCGCGCCCTCGCGCCGCGCAAGCTCCACGAGCATGCCCGTGTCCGCCACCACGCGCACCCCGGGCATTCCCCGCGTCGTGCGCTCGAGCATATCCCGCCGCTGCTCCAGAGAAAACAGATACGCCTTCTCCGACTGCGACAGCACGGCCACGATCACCTCGTCAAACAACGCCGAAGCGCGTCGGATGATGTCCACATGGCCGAGCGTGGGCGGCGAAAAGCTGCCCGCGTAGATCGCCCTCATGTTTGCTCCCCTTCGCCGATAAACTCCACGCAGGTCTCGCCGTATCGGCGCGTGTCCAGGCTGGAAAAACCGCCCGGCAGGGACACGACCCGCGCCGCCGCCCGTTCGAGCACGATCGTCGCGCCCGGAAGGAGCAGCCCCCGGTCCCGCAGGGCGACGAGCGCGTCGGCATACGCTGCCTCCATGCGGTAGGGCGGGTCGAGAAACACCAGATCGAACCCATCCCGCATGCGCTCCATGGCCCTTCGATAGTCCGCGCGGATGATCTGCGCGCGCTCGACGCCTTCACCGAGCACGGCCTGTGCGTTGCGCCGTATGCAGGAGATCGCCTTTGCGCTCGCGTCCACAATCGTCGCGCGCTCCGCGCCCCTGCTGAGCGCCTCCAGCGCCAGCGCGCCGCTGCCGCCGAACAGGTCCAGCACCTGCGCGCCCGGCACGCGCGCGCCCAAAATGCCAAAGATCGACTCACGGATCCTGTCCGCCGTGGGGCGCGTTTCCTCACCCACCGGCGCGTACAGCCTCCGCCCACGAGCCTCTCCTGCTATTATGCGCATAGCACCACCCACGCTATTTGTCGTAATTATATCACATTTGTGCAACATTTGCCAAGGGGTTTTTCGAAATAAAATCGAAATTTCTGCGCAAAGGCCACAGAAAGGGCGTTTTCTGCGGGGGAACGCCCTTCCTGGCCGCTGGAAACGCCCTTTTGTTTGGCGCGCGTCGCGCCCTTTTGGTTCCGTGCGCCCGTCCGGCGCGTCAGTCCACCCACGCGCGGCGAACGCGCGCGGAGAATCCGAGCATGATCTCGTAGGGAATGGTGTCGCACTTGGCGGCGAGCTCGGATGCGTCGATCTTCTCCGCGCCGTCCTCGCCCAGGAGCACGACCTCGCTGTCCATGCCCGCCTCGGGGATGTCGGTCACGTCCAGCATCAGCATGTCCATGCACACGCGGCCGATCACCGGCGCGCGGCGGCCGCACACCAGCGCGTCCGCGCGGTTTCCTAGGCTGCGGGGATAGCCGTCGCCGTAGCCGATGGGAAGCGTCATCACGCGCGTCCTGCGCGCGGCGCGGAACGTGCGGCCATAGCTGACCGTCTCTCCGGCCTCGATCCAGGCGATGCGCAGGGGCCTTGCGGTCAGGCGCTGCGCGATCTCCAGCCCGGGAACCTCCGGCATGGCGTAGCCGTAAAGGCCGATGCCCGGCCGCACGGCGTCGTGACGCAGACCCTCGTGGCGCACCGCGCAGGTGGCCGCGTCGTGTACAAGCGGCGCAAACCCCGCCTCGCGCGCGCAGCGCACGGCGCGCATGAACGCCTCGTCCTGCTCCCGCGCGTAATCCGCGTCGCTGTCGGCGGTGGCAAAGTGCGTGAACATGCCCTCCATGCGCACGTTCGGGCAATCCCTCCAGCGCGCCAGCAGCGCCTCCAGCTCCGCATCGCCGCGCACGCCCACGCGCGCCATGCCGGTG
>DXVG01000282.1 GCA_019409045.1 Clostridiales bacterium
CGGTCATCGCCAAGGCGTTCCAGCCCGGCCTGTCCCGGCTGCGCGCGGCGGGCTACCGCGTGGAGGCGCTGGCCGCGGTCAGCAGCCTCGAGGACGGCCAAATCCGCTTTGAGGAGGGCGAGGCATGAACATATCGGACGTGCGCTGCTTCCTTCTGGACATGGACGGCACATTCTACCTCGGCGACCGGCTGATCCCCGGCTCGCTGGAGTTCATACAGCGCGTGCGCGAAACGGGGCGGGACTTCCTGTTCCTGACCAACAATTCCTCGCACAACGCCGCGTTCTACGTCGAGCGCCTCAGGCGCATGGGCCTGTCGGTGCCGCGCGAGAAGGTGCTCACCTCCGGCGAGGCCACCGCGGCCATCCTCCGGGAGCAGTACCCCGAAAAGCGCGCCTTCGTGCTGGGCAACGATTACCTCATCGAGGAGATGCGCGAGGCGGGCGTGCCGGTAGACTTTCGGGACCCGCAGATCGTGGTCGTGGGCTACGATACGACGCTCGATTACCGGAAGATGACCGCCGTGTGCGATCTTGTGCGCGCCGGGCTTCCCTACATCGCCACCCACCCGGACTTCAACTGCCCGACCGAGACGGGCTTCGCGCCCGACATCGGCGCGATCATGGCCTTCATCGAGGCCAGCACGGGCCGGCGCGCGGACCTGGTGGTCGGCAAGCCCAACACGGGCATCGTCCGCGCGGCGCTCTCGCGCACGGGCCTGACCGCCGGGGAGATGGCCATGGTGGGCGACCGGCTGTATACGGATGTGGAGACGGGGCTGAAAAGCGGCATGCTCTCCGTCCTGGTCATGAGCGGGGAGACCACGCCCGAGATGCTCGAGGCATACCCCAACAAGCCGGACGTGGTGTTCGGCTGCCTCGCGGACATGATACCGCTTCTGTGAGCTGCGCGACTGAAAAGGAGGAATGGAGATGCGCTACGACTCGGACGAGATGGAGCGGCAGGCGATCCTCGCCACCGCCGCACGCATGTGCGCCGCAGCGCGCACCGCGCCCAAGGCCAGGGGCGTGGACAACATACTCGCCATGACGCTCACCGGCGAGGACAAGGCGGCGCTGGCGGAGAAGATGCGCCAGATCGCCGACACGGGCAACCCCGCGGTGCAGTTCTTCCGCCGCGACGCGGCCAATGTGGACAGGGCGCAGGCGCTGGTGCTGGTGGGCGCAAAGCCCGCGCGCGCGGGGCTGAAGGTGTGCGGCTTTTGCGGGTTCGACAGCTGCGAGTCCGCCGAAAAGGCCGGCGCGCGCTGCGCGTTCAACATGATCGACCTGGGCATCGCCGTGGGCAGCGCGGTCTCCGTGGCCGCGGACTGCCGCGTGGACAGCCGCGTGATGTACTCCGCGGGCAAGGCGGCGCAGCTGATGGAGTACGAGGACTTTGACGTGATCTGGCAGGGCATCCCCATCGCCGCCTATGGCAAGAGCCCGTTTTTTGACCGAAAATAGGCCGTTGAAAAAATGTTGAAAGACCAAAGCTATACTTGCGCCCGGAGGCGTGGAATACTACGCGGGGAGAAGTATGGCATGCGAAGAAAATGGGAGCGCCCGCCCATCGGCGAGGCGCGCAGAAGACAACTGTACATCGGGGCCGTGATCGTCGCGCTGGCGTTCGCCGGCGCAGTGAGCTACTTTGTGGGTAAGCCCATGATCGAGTTCGTCACCGAGCCGGACAGGTTCCGCGCCTGGGTGAACGCCTCGGGCCTGTGGGGCCGCGTCGCGTTCGTGGGCATGGTGGTGCTTCAGCTCGTCATCGCCGTGATCCCCGGCGAGCCTCTGGAGATGGGCGCGGGCTACGCCTTCGGCGCGGTCGAGGGCACGCTTTTGTGCCTGCTGGGCTGCGTGGCGGGCAGCGCGATCGTGTTTCTGCTCGTCCGGCGCTACGGCGTCCGGCTGCTGGAGGTGTTCTTCTCGCGCGAGCGGATACGCTCCGTGCGCTTTCTGCGCGACGAGCGGCGGCTGAAGCTGATCACGTTCATCGTGTTCTTCATCCCCGGCACGCCCAAGGACCTTCTGTCCTACTTCATCGGCCTGACCGACATGAAGCTGGGCACATGGCTTCTGATCACGCTGGTGGCGCGCATACCCTCGATCGTCACATCCACCGTGACCGGAGACGCGCTGGGCCTGCAAAAGTACCAGTTCGCGCTCATCGCCTTCGGCGCGACGCTTGCGCTGAGCCTCGGCGGCATACTGATCTACCGCCGCATCAGCGCGCGGCGCCACGACAAGCAGACTAAGGAGGACGCTCATGCTTACGGACATACAGATCGCGCAGGGCACGCAGATGTGGGACATTCGCCGCGTGGCCGAGCGCGCGGGCGTTGAGGAGGAATACATCGAGCAGTACGGAAGGTACAAGGCCAAGCTCGACCTTGCGCTTCTGGACCAGCCGCGGCCGGAGGGCAAGCTGATACTGGTCACGGCCATCACGCCCACGCCCGCGGGCGAGGGCAAGACCACCACTACCGTCGGGCTGGCCGACGCGCTCAACCGCATCGGCAGGCGCAGCGTCGTCGCGCTGCGGGAGCCGTCGCTGGGCCCCGTGTTCGGCGTCAAGGGCGGCGCTGCCGGCGGCGGCTATGCCCAGGTGGTGCCCATGGAGGACATCAACCTCCACTTCACCGGCGACTTCCACG
>DXVG01000283.1 GCA_019409045.1 Clostridiales bacterium
CAGTACGGCGGCAGCATGAAGGGCTCCAACGTCAAGGGCCTGATGGCGCAGCCGGAGATCGACGGCGGCCTCATCGGCGGCGCCTCCCTCAAGGCGGAGGACTTCGCGCAGGTGGTGAACTTCTGATGGCTGTCACCGCGCTTTTGATACTGGACGGCTTCGGCATCGGCGGCAGCGACCCTAAGTCCAACGCCATACTCGCCGCGGGCACGCCCAACATCGACCGCCTCAAGGCGGAATACTGCTCGACCTCCATCGGCGCCTCCGGCCTGGACGTGGGCCTGCCCGACGGCCAGATGGGCAACAGCGAGGTCGGCCACACCAACATCGGCGCGGGCCGCGTGGTCTACCAGATGCTGGTGAAGATCACCAAGGACATCGAGGACGGCGTGTTCTTTGAAAACAAGGCGCTTCTCACCGCCATGGAGAACTGCAAAAAGAACGATTCCGCGCTGCACCTCATCGGCCTCGTCTCCCCCGGCGGCGTGCACTCGCACACCGAGCACCTCTATGGGCTGCTGGAGATGGCCAAGCGCCACGGGCTTACCAAGGTCTACGTCCACTGCCTGCTCGACGGCCGCGACGTGCCGCCGGACTCCGGCTGGGAGTATGTGCAGGAGCTGGTGGATAAGATGGCCGAGATCGGCGTGGGCAAGGTGGCCACCGTCATGGGCCGCCTCTACGCCATGGACCGCGACAACGCCTGGGAGCGCGTGGAAAAGGCCTACAACGCCATGGTGCTGGGCGAGGGCATCCAGGCCTCCGACCCGGTCAAGGCCATCAGGGACTCCTACGAGGTCATCGACGAGACCGGCAAGCACCTGACCGACGAGTTCGTGCTGCCCACCGTCATCGACCAAAACGGCATGATCGCAGCCAACGACTCGGTGGTGTTCTTCAACTTCCGCCCCGACCGCGCCCGCGAGATCACCCGCGCGTTCGTGGACCCCGACTTCAAGGGCTTCGCGCGCCAGAAGGGCTTCTTCCCGCTGACGTATGTGTGCATGACGCAGTACGACGCCACCATGCCCAATGTGCTGCTGGCCTACCCGCCGGAGTCCTTGCACATGACCATGGGCGAATACCTCTCCAAGATGGGCAAGACGCAGCTGCGCATCGCCGAGACGCAGAAGTACGCGCACGTCACCTTCTTCTTCAACGGCGGCGAAGAGCGCGTGTTCCCCGGCGAGGACAGGATACTGATCCCCTCCCCGCCGTCCGAGGAAGTGCCCACGTTCGACTTAAAGCCCGAGATGAGCGCCTATGAGGTGACCGACGCGGTCGTCCAGTGCATCGACGAGGAAAAGTACGACGTGATCATCCTCAACTTCGCCAACTGCGACATGGTGGGCCACACGGGCGTGATGGAGGCCGCCGTCAAGGCCGTCAAGACCGTGGACGAGTGCACCGGCCGCGTGGTGGACGCCATCCTCAAGCACGGCGGCAAGTGCATCATCACCGCCGATCACGGCAATGCCGACCAGATGCTCGACCCCGTGCACGGCGGCCCGTTCACCGCGCACACCACCAACCCCGTGCCGGTGATCGTGGTCGATCCCGAGCATCCCAAGTACGAGCTGCGCCAGGGCGGCCGCCTCTGCGACCTCTGCCCGACGATGCTGACGCTGATGAAGCTGCCCCAGCCCAAGGAGATGACGGGCGAGAGCCTCATTATCGGCTAAGCCAAGGCGCAAAATACTCCCGGAGACCGTACCCGGAAAGAACGGGCGCGGTCTCCTTCGTTTCTTCGCTGCCTGCGGCGGCGCTGCCGCGGGCATGGGCGACTGTGAAAGGCTTCGCAGATGATTTCTATCTATAAGGAGGGAACACCATGGCCAACACACCCACACCGCACATCGGCTGTCAACCCGGCGACTTCGCCCGCACGGTGCTCATGCCCGGCGACCCGCTGCGCGCCAAGTTCATCGCCGATACCTACCTGACCGACGCCAAGCTGGTCAACAACGTGCGCGGCGTGCACGGCTATACCGGCACATGGCAGGGCAAGCGCGTCAGCGTCATGGCCTCGGGCATGGGCATGCCGTCCATCGGCATCTACTCGTATGAGCTGTTCAACTTCTACGGCGTGGAGAACATCATCCGCATCGGCTCCGCCGGGGCGATGACCGATAAGCTCAAGCTGCGCGACATCGTGGCGGGCATGAGCGCGTATACAAATTCCAACTACGGCGCGTCCTTCGGCTTCAAGGGCCACCTCGCGCCCTCGTGTAGCTATGAGCTTCTGACGAAGGCCGTGGAGGCGGGCAAGGCGCTGGGCCAGCCGATCGTGCCCGGCCCGATCTTCTCCTCGGACTGCTTCTATGAGCAGGGCTGCGATAAGACGGCCTCGTCCATACTGGCCAAGCTGGGCGTATTGTGCGTGGAGATGGAGGCGGCGGCGCTGTACCTGAACGCGGCTGCGGCGGGCAAGAACGCGCTTGCGCTCCTGACCATCTCCGATAGCCTCGTCACCGGCGAAGCCCTCCCCGCCGAGGATCGCCAGAACACATTCACCAAGATGATGGAGATCGCCCTCACCATCGCCTAACCCCCCAAAAAAACCCCCAGAGGGCGCTGGGAGATTCTTAAGAACCTCAGGTTCTTAAGCGGGTCCGGGCAGAGCCCGGCGTCACCCCCGTCACCCCCGTC
>DXVG01000284.1 GCA_019409045.1 Clostridiales bacterium
GAGCACGCCCGCGCGCGTCAGCGCCGAGGCCAGGCCCGAGGGCGGCATAAGCGCCATCCACCGCCTGGCCTCGGCGCTGACGCGCGCGGGCGTGCTCAGCGGCCAGTCCGCGGCGGCCATGCGCGGCATTGAGGCGCTCTCGGGCGACATCTACGGCGGGCACGCAGCCATCGCCTGCGAGGACCCTGACACCGGCCGCAGCACGATGGTGTGCGGCATGGTCTATACCGTTGGCGGCTCGCTCTTCCTGAGCGTGGACTGCCGCCTGTCCATCGCGACGGACGTGGAGCGCGACGCGCGCATATTGCAGGACTACGGCCGCTCGCTCGGCTTCAGGCCGCGCGAGTTTTCCACCACCGCCCCCGTCTACATCCCCAAGGACGACCCCATCATACAGGCCGCGCAGCGCGCCTACTTCGAGGTCACGGGCGACCCGGCGGAGCCGTTTACCTCCGGCGGCGGGACGTATGCGCGGCTGCTGTCCAACGCGGTGACCTTCGGGCTCATCTTCCCCGGGGAGCGTCCGCGGCCGGACGGCCTGCCCGACGGGCACGGCGGCGCGCACGCGCCGGACGAGCTGCTCTACATCCCCGACCTTCTGCGGGGCATGGAAATCTACGCGCTGGCCATTCGCCTTCTGGACGACGCCGCGCTCAAGGAGGACGCATGAAAGCGCAACCGCAACTGGCGACCATGCTCAAAAATCAGGCGTTCGACGGCTTTCTGCTCGTGCGCGCGGCCACGCAGCGCACATCCTCCAACGGCAGCAAGTACCTGGACATGACGCTTTGCGACATCTCCGGCGACGTCAACGCCAAGATGTGGGACGGAAACACGCCCGCGCCCGCCCCCGCACAGGTGCTGCGCGTGCGCGGCGTGATGCTGGAGTACAACGGAAAGCCCCAGCTGCGCGTGGACAAGATGCGCCCCGCGGCCGAGGGCGACGAGTACGACATGGCCGCACTCGCGCCCTGCGCGCCCGAGCCGCCCGGGGAGATGATGGACTTCATCCTCAACCGCGTGGACGCCATTGCCGACCGCGAGCTCAAGGCGCTGGTGCTCAGGCGGCTGGAGGAGGCGGGCGACCGGCTGATGTACTACCCGGCGGCCTCGCGGCTGCACCACGCCGAGCGCTCAGGGCTTTTGCACCACACCTCCACCATGCTGCGCGCGGCGCGCGCCGTGTGCGAGATCTATCCGTTTCTGGACGCCGACCTGCTGGCGGCGGGCGTGATTCTGCACGACCTGTGCAAGCTGGACGAGCTGGACGCGGACGAGATCGGCATGGCCGCGGACTACACGCGCGAGGGCCAGCTGCTCGGCCACCTGGTGATGGGCGTATCCGCGCTGGACCGCTGCGCGCGGGAGCTGAACGTGCGAAGCGAGCTGACCGTGATGCTTGAGCACATGATCCTCTCCCACCACGACCTGCCCGAGTACGGAAGCCCCCGCCGACCGATGTTCCCCGAGGCGGAGGTCTTGCACATACTCGACGTGCTGGATGCGCGCATGTTCGAAATGCGCCGCGAGCTGGCCATGGTCAAGCCCGGCGGGTTCACCGACCGCATCTGGTCGCTGGAGCGCAGGCTCTACCGGCGCAGGGAGCAGCCCGTGCGGCCGGAGGAGGGCGCAAAGGGCGACGGGGCGGAGTGAGCCGCGCCCGGAGGCGCTTGGCGGCATCGTCCGCCTGTTGCAGGGCGGGCGAACGGCCGAGGCGTTGAGAAGCCCCGGAGGAAAGCCGATACGGCAAACAAAAAATCACTTCCGAACCGTATATCTTTTCGGAAGTGATTTTTGCGTTTGCGGCTTTGCGGCGGCGCCCGCCTTTGGGGTTTCCTCAGCCCTCCAGCATCTTGAGCACGCGCCTGTGCAGCGCGCCGTCGAGCAGGCAGGTCACGCTCGTGCCCGCCTCGCCGTACTCCTCGCGCAGCACCTGTCCCCGCTCGTGGATCAGCGAGAGCGCGGCGCCCTTTTCATAGGGGATGGTCAGCTCCACGGGATGCCGCAGCGCGGCCACGCGGCGGGAGATCTCTGCGCGCAAGTCGTCCAGACCCTGCCCCGTGCGGGCGGAGATCAGCACCGCGCCCGCGGGCACGACCATGCCCTCCACGTTCGCCCTGTCGGCCTTGTTCAGCGCCTCGAGCACGGGCTTGTCGGCCGCGCCGAGCTGGTCGAGCACCTCGAACACGGTCTCGCGCTGCTGCGCGTAGAAGGGGCTGGACAGGTCTGACCACCACGATCAGGTCGGCAAACAGCGCCTCCTCGAGCGTCGAGCGGAACGCCTCGACGAGCTGGTGCGGCAGCTTGCGGATGAAGCCCACCGTGTCCACCAGCAAGCACTCGCGGTTTTCTGGAAGCTCTACCGCGCGCATGACCGGGTCGAGCGTGGCAAACAGCTTGTCCTCCACCAGCACGTCCGCGCCGGAGAGCGCGTTGAGCAGCGTGGACTTTCCGGCGTTGGTGTAGCCCACCAGCGCCACCACGGTCTTGTCCTGTTTTTCGCGGCGCGCCCTGCGCATGTCGCGGCGGCGCTTCAGATCGGCGAGCTGGCCCTCCAGATCGTCTATGCGGCGGCGGACGCGGCGGCGGTCCACCTCCAGCCGCGTCTCGCCCGGGCCGCGCGTGCCGATGCCGCCGCCCAGCCGCG
>DXVG01000285.1 GCA_019409045.1 Clostridiales bacterium
AGCGCGCGCATGCCCCTGTCGATGTCCTCAATGGTGGCGTTGGAGAAGTTCAGGCGCATGGTGTTCTCGTGCCCGCCCTCCACATAGAAGAACGTGCCGGGCACATAGGCCACGTTGCGCTCCACGCACTTATCCAGCAGCGCCTTGGCGTTCATGCCCTCGGGAAGCTCGGCCCACACGAACAGCCCGCCCTCGGGAACGGTGTGCTTCGTGCCCGCAGGAAGATGCTTGAAGCCCTCCAGCATGGCGGTGAGCTGCTTTTTGTAGTCGGCGCAGATGCGCTTTAAGTGGCCTTCCATAAGCCCCTTGCGCAGATAGGCGTCGATGATGGCCTGTACAAGCAGCGGCGAGTGCACGTCCGTGGACTGCTTGCCGATGGTCATCTTGCGGATGAGCGTCTTGTTGCCCACCGCCGCGCCCAGGCGCATGCCGGGGGAGACGTACTTGGAAAAGCTCGAGAGGTACACCACCCAGCCCTCCTCGTCGAAGGACTTGATCGACGGCAGCGCCTCGCCCGCGTAGCGCAGGTCGCGGTAGGGGTCGTCCTCGGCCAGCACCACGCCGTAGCGGCAGGCGAGCTCGGCCATGGCCTTGCGGCGGGAAAGCGAGAGCGTCACGCCCGTGGGGTTCTGGAAGCTGGGGATGATGTACATGAGCTTTGGCGCGTACTTTTTGATCTTCTCCTCCACATCCTCGGGGATGACGCCGTTTTCGTCCGTCGCCACGGGGATGATGCGCGCGTTGTAGGTGTGCATGGCCTGCAAAGCGCCCAAAAAGGTGGGGTTCTCGGCGAGGATCACGTCGCCCGGCTCCACCAGCGCCTTGATGAGCAGGTCAAAGCCCTGCGTGCCGCCCTGCACCGGCAGAAGCTCGCCCGGCCCCGCGTGCAGCCCGACCTCGCAGAGGAATTCGCCTGCGCTTTCGATAAACGGGCCGAAGCCCTCGGTGGCGCCGTACTGCAACAGCGTCGCGCCGTACTTTTGCAGCACCTCCGCGGCCAGTTCGGAGATGACCTCCGGCTCCAGCGCCGCGTTGGAGGGGTTGCCGCCCGCAAAGGAGATCATGCCGGGTTTTCCCAGCAGCTTGAAGATCTCGCGGATGGCGGAACCCGTGATGGGCCGCATGTGCGCGGCGAATACGTCCTCGGTAAATTTCATCGGGAAGCCTCCTTGTCAAAAAAAATCGCCTCCCCACAGGAAGGCGACGGATCGCGGTACCACTTCCGTTTGCCGCGGGCAAGGGCGCGCGGCGTCTCGGGGCGCGTTCACGGGCGCTGGCCGTTCCGGACTACTGCGAATTCGCCCGAACCGCTCCGGAGCGTATTCACGGGCGCGCTTCGGCTCTCTCCCACCCGCCGAGAGCTCTCTGAAACCGGCGCGACCCCGCTACTTGTCTCCATCATTGCGTTGTCAACATAGAGCATACCACAGCAGGCGGAGGCTGTCAAGCGCCCGGCGCGCATATTTCGCTCGAAACTACACGATGGTGCGCTCCAGATAGGCAAGCGTGAGCGCGACCATCTTCTCGCCCAGCTCGCGGCTGGCCTCCTGCGCGGGCAGGGCGAACCACTCGGTGTTCCACGCCGTGCGCTCGAAATCCACGTTTTCGGGGTAGACCGCGGACAGCAGCGAGGTCTCAAACTTGCCCGCATGGTCAAAGCCGCCGCAGTCCTTCTGCACCTGCGCGTCCATGAGCTGTATGGTCTTGATGAACGTGAGCGGGTTTGCGTCGGTCTCGAGGTTTTCGTAGTAATCCTGCATGTCGTTGCTGCCCCACCAGCCGTAGCCGCGCTTCTCCTCCAGATAGCGCATGGTGACCTTCTTGGCGGCCTTCATGCACGCCAGCGACATGGGCATCAGCCCGTCGTTTTCGCTCTGGTGGTGGAACACCATATATATATTCTGCCAGCCGCCCCAGACCAGCGACTTGAGGATTTCGGTGATATAGGCCTCGTATACGTCCACGTCCACCTGAATGGTGTTCTTCTCGGGGCCGCACACCGCGTAGCTGGCCACGCCGTACCAGATCGGCGGCGCGACGATGATCTCCTTCTGTTTGCCCAGGCGTTCGAGCACGCCGGTGATGACCATCGTATCGCAGCCGACGCTGGCGTGCTCGGCGTGGTACTCGATGGTGCCGATGGGGATCACGAGCGGGACCTTGCGCTTCTTCGCGTCCTCGATCTCGCGGTGGAACATGTCGATCAGGTTCATACTGCGCTCCTTTCCGTGATGCAATGCGGGGCGGTGCATCCCGCCCCGCGCTTGCGCTTAGAATTCCAGTTCGTAGAGCTTTCCGATGGGCGCGGAGAGCACGTCGCAGCCCGTCTCGGTCACGGCGATGCCCTTCTCCCAGCGCACGCCGAACGTGTCGGTGGAGATGTAGGTGTCGATCTGGAAGGTCATGTTGGGCTTGAACGGGTAGTTGGAGATCGTCTCCACCCACGGCGCCTCCACTTCGATGATGCCGGTGCCGTGCATGGGGCCGTAGACGAAGTTGTCCTTGTATCCGTTGGCGACGTAGTACTCGTAGAACTGCTTGGCGACGTCGCAGGCCATCACGCCGGCCTTGATCTGCTTCTCCGTCCAGTTGTGCGCCTCCAGGCCGAAGAGCA
>DXVG01000286.1 GCA_019409045.1 Clostridiales bacterium
TTTTTCGCTCTGGCAAAGTCGAGTGAAGTGAGGCGTACTGGAGGTACGTTGAACGAAACGAGACGAAGCCAGAGCGGAAAAGATGGTGCGCGAATGAAGCCATTTTCATAAGAATTCGTATAATCTATGATCATCGGAAGCATCCGCTCCGTTGCGTCCCGATTCACTGCGCGCGCAGCACCGTGCCGTCCGCGAGCGTGATGGTGTAATCTCCAAAGTTGATGGCGCCGCTGTTTTCCAGCGTGGAGATCGTGCAATCGCCGGTGAGCGTCCACACGCAGTCCTCGCCGACCACAACGTGCACGCCCTCGGCCGCCGCCTCGCCGCCCTGCGCGTTTTCCACGATGTTTATGCTGCCCGTAAACGTCGAGCCGCCCTGCAGCGCAAATTCCAGCGTGGAGATCGCGTCCACCGTCACCTCGCCCGCCAGCGCCTGCGCGTTGGCGGTGAAGCGCACCTGCGCGCCGTTTTCGCCCGCCACGCCCCAGCCGCGCGCGGCGGAGTTGCCCTCCACGCATAGCAGCTTTCCGCCCTCGGCCAGGTTCAGCGTCACGCCCGTGAGCTCGATCTCGGCCTGCGTGTTGGTGGCGTAGAACATGTCGCCCGCGTTCGCCGTCAGCGTCCCGCCGGTCATGGAAAACAGGGCCGTGCCCTCCTGCGCGTCGCCGGAGGTGCTCTGATAGAGCATCACATTGTGTATGTTCTCGTCCGTGTCGCCCGCGTAGGTGCCGGTCATGTTCCCAGACACCGTGCAGTCGGTGAGCAGCACGCTGTTTCCGCCCTCGACCACCACCGCCTCGGAGGCCGTAGCGGTCAGCGTCGCGCCCGCGACGGTTATGTCCGCCGTGGAGTAGACGGCGGGAGAGCCCGTGCCGTTCGTGGTATAGCTGCCGCCCTCGATCTCTACGGTTCCACCGCCGCGGTCGGAGCGTATGGCGGCGGAGGAGGCGCCGGAGGTCTGCACGGTGCAGTCCACGGCGCGCGTCGCGCCGCCGCCCGCGGTCTGGAGGCCGCCGGAGTTGTCCGCGAGCGTGGTCACCGCGCTGCGCTCGACGATGACCTGCGTGCCCTGCCCGTAGCTGAAGATGCCGTTGCCGTTCTGCGCGGCGGTGGACACCGTGGCCTCGCTTATGTACACCTGCGCGCCGCCCAGCGCCAGAAGCCCCGCGTTCACGCCGTAGAAGTCGCCGCTTTCCGTGCTGGAGCACGCGCCGCCGCTCTTGTCGATCCGTATGCCCTTGAGCTCCACCGTCGCGCCGTCTATGCGCAGCGCGTTTTCGTCGTCGCCGGTGGAGACGTAGGTCTGCGCCTCGTAGGCGCCGTCCTGGTCGATGATGGTGGCGGCCGTGCCGTTGTCCACCTCGGCGCCCTCGCCGGGCGCGCCGTCCGGCGCCGGCCCCATGCCCGCGGAGAGCACCGTCACCGAGGCCACGGTGCCGTCCTCGCCGAACACCACGCGCAGCATGCCGCCCACGGCGATGTCCTCGACGGCGCCGTCGCTCGTCCCGTCCGCGCCCTCCACGGCGATGGCGGTGGCGGCGGTCACGGAAAAGCGCAGGCTCTCCCCGCTCTCGAAGGCCGCCTCGCCCTCGGGCATTGCCGGCGCTTCTCCATCGGGAGGCGCTTCGCCTTCGGGCATTGCCGGCACTTCTCCATCGGGAGGCGCTTCGCCTTCGGGCATTGCAGGCGCTTCGCCCTCGGGCATCGTCGGCGCGCCGGTCTGTATGGTGATCTCCGAGCCGTCCACCTGGGTCACCTGCCCTGTGACGGTCGAGCCCGCCGCGACCTCCGCCCCGGCCGCTCCCACCATGAGGAGCAGTGCGCTCAAGAGCGCCGCCGCCCATCTGCCTGCGCGCATATCGCATCGCCTCCCGTTCGATTCGATGCCTATTTTAGCAGGCGGATTTGAACCGGATGTGAACAGAAGAAGAATTTGCGCGGGCAAAACCCGCCGCTTTTCGCGGCAAAAAAGCGCCCCTTCGGGGGCGCGCAGTATGTTGACAAAGTCAACAGACTGCCAGAGTGTTGAGAAAGCCCGCAAGACAAGGAAGCGAGCCTGCAAACAAGGGAGCTTACATAGACGTAAGTGACCGCAGTTTGCAGGCGAAGCTGACGCAGGAAGCAAAAATCACTTCCGCTCGTTCTCTTTCGGAAGTGATTTTTGCGTTTGGGGGCTTTGTCAGCGGCCTGAAGCGCCCCTTCGGGGGCGTTGTGTCGGTCCTGTTTGCGTTCGGAGGGGCGCATTGCCGCGCCCGCGGCATGTGGCGAGGGCCTGCCTCGCCGCGCCTACCGGCGCAGGGTCGCCGCGGCGCATGGGGCGCGCCGCCTCGTCACGCAGCCCTGTGCGATGCGCGCTTCAGGGCGCGCGGGCCCTGGCGGGGGCGATACGCACGCACAGCACCGTCATGTCGTCGCGCCGCCCCTCGCAGGCGGCCTCGGCCGCGCGCAGCAGCTCCTCGGACAGGCGCTCCGGCGGGAGCGACCACTCCCGCGCGAGCGCGCGCTCCACCGCGCCCTCGCCGCTGTCCATCGCGCCATCCGAGCCCATCACGATCACGTCTCCCTCTCGCAATTCCACCTCCTCGCAGGCGGGCTCCACGCCCTCGATCAC
>DXVG01000287.1 GCA_019409045.1 Clostridiales bacterium
ATGCTGATCCTCGCCGCGCCGCCGCTCCAGCTCGTCCAGCAGGCCCTCCTTCAGCGCCATGCCGCCGCCCCCTTTCATCTTCTGTATTGTAGCAGACCGCGCCGCGAAACGCAAGTTGACACGCGCCGCGCGCGGCGCTATACTGGGGATGAAAGAAAGGAGTGCGCGCCATGCCATACGATTATAAAAAGGAATTTCGGGAGTTCTACCTCCCGCCCAGCCGGCCGGAAGCGGTGGACTTGCCCGCGATGCGCTTTGTGGCCGTGCGCGGCGAGGGCGACCCCAACGAGGAGGGCGGCGCGTACAAGCGCGCGCTGGAGGTACTCTACGCGCTGTGCTACACCATCAAAATGAGCCGCAGGGGCGACCACCGCATCGAGGGCTACTTCGACTACGTCGTGCCGCCGCTGGAAGGCCTCTGGCGGCAGGAGGGCGAGGGCGAGTTCGACCCCGCGCGCAAGGACGCGCTGCATTGGATCTCCATGATCCGCCTCCCGGAATTCGTCACCGAGGCGGAATTTGCCTGGGCGAAGGCGGAGGTGGCGCGCAAAAAGGGGCTGGACGCGTCCGGCGCGGAGTACTTCCTATATAATGAGGGCCTCTGCGTTCAGTGCATGCATATCGGCCCCTACGACGCCGAGCCGGAAACGCTCGAGCGCATGCGCGCCTTTATCCGCGAAAGCGGCCTGCGCCTGGAAACCGGCGGCGGGCGGCTGCACCACGAGATCTACCTGAGCGACCCCAGGCGCTGTGCCCCGGAGAAGCTTCGGGTCGTGCTGCGCGTTCCCGTGTCGCGCGCGGGGGAGGAGCCGTAGCCCCCTCACAACAAGAGAGCGCCGCTCCGGCAGGGCGTCGGAGCGGCGCGGCTTTTTGGCCGTCAGAGGGCGGCCATTTTTTCATAGACGGGCAAAAGCGCCTTGTAACAGGCTTCGAATAGCTCGCGCACGGGTCGGTAGGCCGCCACGGCCGCCGGGTCGGGCTCGTGGACGTGTACCACGCGCACGAAGCGGTCGATGGCGTCGAAGCCGTCAAACAGCCCCACGCCCACGCCGCCGGTCACCGCCGCGCCCATGGAGGTCGCCTCCTCCAGAAGCGCGGGCACGCGGATGCGCGCGTTGTAGACGTCGGCCATCATCTGCCGCCACACCGCGCCCTTCGCGCCGCCGCCGATGACGAGCACCTCCTCGGCGTCGATGTCCTGCCGGAGCGCGTCGAGGATGACCGCGAGGTTCATCGTGACGCCTTCGAGCACGCTGCGCAGCATGTCCTTGCGCTCGTTTTCCATCTTCAGCCCCACAAACGCCGCCCGCGCGTTCACGTTCCAGCGCGGCGCGCGCTCGCCGAGCAGGTACGGCAGGAAGATCACGCCGTTGGAGCCGATGGGCGATTTTTCGATCTGCGCGTTGATGATCTCGTAGACGCTTTTGCCGCTCGCCTCCGCCTGTGCGCTCTCGTACCTGCACACCTGCGACCGGAGCCAGCTGTAGGCGCCGCCCGCGCACTGCATGGTGCCCATGGGCACATACTTGCCCGGCACGATGTGCGCCCAGGTGAACGTGCGCATCTGCGGGTCGAACACGGGGCTGTCCGTGGTGGCGGCCACCCACGCGGAGGAGCCGACGTAGCTGAACGTGCGCCCCGCGCGCACGGAGCCCGCGCCGACGCTCGAGCACAGGCCGTCGCCGCCGCCAAGCACCACGGGCGTTCCCTCCTTCAGGCCCGTCGCCTCCGCCGCCGCGCGCGTCACGCCGCCGGCCACATGCGTGGAGGGCGCGATCTGCGGCAGCTTTTCGCCGTCTATGCCCGCAAGGTCCAGGATCGCTTCGGACCACTGGAACGATTCGAGGTCGAGGCACGCGTTTCCGGACGCGTCCGAGGGCTCGGTCAGAAACTGCCCGGTCAGCCGCAGCACGATAAAGTCCTTGGCGTTGAGCGCCTTGTACGTTTTGCGGTAGACGTCCGGCTCGTTGTCGCGCACCCACATCAGCTTTTGCAGCCCGTAGCTTGCACTGTTGCGGTGCCCGGTGGCGCGGTAATAGTCCCACGGCGCGAGCTTTTCGGCCAGCGCGGCCTGCTGCGCCTGTGCGCGCTGGTCCGCCCAGATGATGGACGGCCGCAGCGGCGCGCCGTCCCTGTCCACGCACAGGCAGCCCATCATCTGCCCGCTGAAGCTTACCGCAGCGATGTCGGCGGCGTCTATGCCCGAGCGCGCGATGAGCTCCCGGCTCGTCTCGCACACGGCGCGCCACCAGTCCTCCGGGTCCTGTTCCACCCATGTCCGGTTGAAGTAGTGCGTTCCATACGAAAACACAGTGCTCTCCACCAGATGTCCCGCCTCGTCAAACAGCGTGGCCTTGTTTCCCGATGTGCCCAGGTCGTGCGCGAGCAGGTACTTCATGCGCTCTCCTCCTCATCCGGCCGCGGCCGCCCGCCGCCCGGCAATTCCTGATACGATTATATCACATGCGCAGCAGTTTGCAACGGCGCTTGCGCCGCCTCGCGAGGGATAAAAAAATCCCACGGACTCGGACCAGGCATACCCCGCGGCGCGCGCCAACATCTGTTTAGTGCTGCTGCCTTCCGGCCCTGACACGATTC
>DXVG01000288.1 GCA_019409045.1 Clostridiales bacterium
GGATGGTACAGCGTGAGCGCCACATATGCCCCCGGCAGCAGCAGCGAAAACAGTATCCCCGTCATGCGGATCAGCCGCAGAAAGCTCCCGTACTGCCAGCGCATGAAGCTGTCGTCCGATGCGTGCAGGAGGTGAAACAGCGTCACCGGCGCGATCAGTGCGAGCGGCGAGCCGTCCGCCAGCACGACGATCTGCCCGTCCAGCACGCAGGAGGCTGCGCGGTCCGGCCGCTCGGTGAGCAGCATCTGCGGCGCGAGGGCGAAGGGCCGATCTTCGATGAGCTGTTCAAGCTGGCCGATCCCCTGCACCGCGGCGGCGGTGACGCCCCGTAGGCGGCTGCGCATGCGCTCGATCAAATCCTCGCGCGCCACGCCCTTCATGTACAAAAGCGCAATGCGCGTGGGCACGCTGGTGCCCACCGTGGTCATCTCCGTGATCAGCGATGGAGACTGCACATAGCGGCGCATGAGCGTGATGTTCGTGCGCAGGCTTTCGACAAAGCCCTCCTGCGAGCCGATGACCACGCTCTCGCTGATCGTGCGCTGTATCTGGCGCTTTTCAAAGCCGCGCGTCTCCAGCAGCAGCGCGTCCGTGCTTCCGTCCACGATGAGCGCCGTCATGCCGCCCACGATCTGCTCCACCAGCACGCTCAGGCGGTTTTCCAGCTTTGCCTGCGGGATGGACACTGCGTTTTTGAAAAGGAACGTCGCGCGGTCGCAGGGCAGCACGTCCTGCATCGGCGCATCGCAGGCCTGGCAGGCGCGCAATATAAAGTCGGCGATCCTCTCCTCGCGCGCCATGCCCTCTGTGTAGACCGCGCAGAGCGCAAAGCCGCCCGCGGTGAACTCGCGAAATACGATGTCCATGTTCTCCGGCGCGTTGAGGATCGTTCGGAGACGATCGGTATCGGTCTGTATGGAGCCACTCACCAGCCGCCTGAGCAGCTCTGCGTGGGGCGCTTGTGCCATGTATATCCCTCCGAGACGCGTTTTGGACATAGTATCCCGCATGCGGACGAAGCTCATGCGCGCCGCGACCAAAAAGCAAGCGCCGCCCCGTTTTGGGGCGGCGTGAGCGGCCGGGAGGGCGCTACTGTTCGAGCATGCTCTGCGGCAGCGTCGCCGTCAGCTCGATGATGGAGATCTGCGGGCGGTTGAGGAAGCGGAAGAACATCAGCGGCGAGCTTCCCGAAGTGGACAGGCCGGCGGTGATGTACACCTGCGTGTTTCCGACGCTCGAGAGCCCCTGAACGCCCTCCTGCGCGGGGAACCAGCCGTGCCTGGCCGCGGTGGAGGAGGGGATGTAGAACGCGCCCAGGATCGGCAGGCGCCAGACGCCGCCGCAGTAGTGGCCTGCGAGCACGAGCGAGGGCGCGGTGAGGAATTTCCCCTCCGAGCCGTGCATGCCCGACGCGGTCAGAAACTCGTCCGTGGGCACCTCGTGCGCGAGCGATATGTGTACGTCCGAGGAGCTCATCGAGTTGACCGCTTCGAGTATCCTCTGCGCGCGGCGGTAGCGGTAGGTGGTGGCCGGGAGCGTATCGTGGTCCTCGGCAAGGCCCAGCACGGTACCCTCCTGCTCCTGAAGCATCTGCTCCTCGCAGGTGTCCACAAGCTCCGCGGCGTCCATGTTCAAAAGGTCCGCCGGCGAAATCCATATGCCGCTGTTGCCCACCGAGAGGTATACCGGCGCATCGACGTAGGTCGCCCCGCGCGCAATCGCGCCGAGCACCCAGTCGGCGAGCACCATCTCCTCGGCGGTGCCTGTAATGTCGCGCGCAGTTTCCAGCACGGGATCGGGGTCGGAGTCGCCCGCGATGAAGTACACGGGCTTGCTGGAAGGAAGCCCCTCCAGGAGCTCATAGAAGGGCGTCGGGTCGCCGCCTGAGCCGACCATGTCGCCGGTGATGAACACGGCGTCGTAGTCCAGTGTGCCGATCTCGCGCAGGATCGTCGCCTGCTCGTCGCCAAATCGCTTGCCCGCAAGGTCGGAGAGGTGGAGTATGCGATAGCTCTCCAGATCCTCTGGAAGTCCCACGAGCGTCACGTTCTGCTCGTCTATGCTCAGGCTCCCGCCCTGCACGAGCACCATGATAAACAGAAGAAGTGCGGCTGCAGCGATGAACGCGGGCCAGAAGGATATGCGTATTTCGCGGCCGAATACGCGAAGGCCGCCCGAGCGCCGCGCCTCGCGCGAGGTTTCGGAGAACAGCATGTCGAAAAGGGAACGCCCCTTTTTGCGCGCGCCCTTTTTCTTTTTCTTCTTCGGGGCCTTTCCGCCGGTCTTTCCCGATTTCTTTTTTGCGCCGGAGGCGTGCCTGTCGGAGCGCCGCCGGCGCACGGGCGCGTCCTGCTCGTCGCCGTATCGGGAGAGCTCGTCGTCCTCGCGGCTTGCGAGCTGCGGAACCTCCGGTCGCTTTTCATCGTCGCGCATGCCATTACCCCTTTTGCGTGAATATGTATATTATAAATCGAAATCGCGCATCTGGCAAGTCGTGTCGTGTTGTGATATAATACAACAAGCGAACATACGGAGGAAATTTTTGTGGCAAAGAACAAAACCGTGTACATCTGCTCCGCCTGCGGGTACGAGAC
>DXVG01000289.1 GCA_019409045.1 Clostridiales bacterium
TGATCTACATGCGGAAGGAGCGGCTCGATGCGCGCCCATGGCGCGTAAAGCGACGTCTCCATCGCCGTATGCACGCCCTCCGCCTTGAGCGCGGCGAGCAGCGCGGCGCAGAACGCGCTCTGCATCAGCGGCTCGCCGCCGGTGAGCGTCACGCCGCCCCCGCGCGCGAAGAACACGCGGTCGCGCATGAGCTCCTCCACCGCCTCCTCCACGCGCATCTCGCGCGCGTCGTAGCGCAGCGCGCCCGTCGGACAGGCGTCGAACACGGCCTCCCAGTCCTCCGGCGCGTCCGGGTCGAGCGCGATGCCCCCCTCCGCGCGGGCGACGCCGCCGCGCCGCGAAGCCTCCGCGCAGCTTCCGCAGCCGATGCAGCGGCCTGCGAACCACACGGGCCGCCTCCGGGGGGCGAGGCCCTCCGGATTGTGGCACCACTGGCAGCGAAGCGGGCAGCCCTTGAGGAATATCGAGGTGCGTATGCCGTCGCCGTCGTGCGTGGAGAAGCGGCGTATGTCGAACACGACGCCCGACTCACACGCCCGCATAGCTCGTCCGCGCGATGATCTCATTCTGCAAATCCTCCGCAAGCTCGACGAAATAGGCGGTGTACCCCGCCACGCGCACGGTCAGCGACCGGTACTTCTCCGGCTCGCGCTGCGCGGCGCGAAGGTCCTCGGGCCGCACCACGTTGAACTGCACATGCGGTATCCGCAAGTCCACGAACGCGCGCAGAAACAGCCCGAACTTGTGTACGCCCGCCTCGCTTGCGAAGAAGGATGGCAGGAATTTCATGTTCAGCAGGCCGCCGTTGCTCGCCAGTCGGCTCTCCACGCGGGATACGGAGCGCAGCACGGCCGTGGGGCCGTTCACGTCGCGGCCGTAGACGGGCGACATGCCGCCGTCCGCCAGCGGCTCGCGGGCGTGCCTGCCGTCCGGCGTCGCGCCCACGTTCTGCCCCATGGGAACGTGCGCAGACACCGTATAGAGCCCCGTGTGGTACGCGCCGCCCCGGTAGTTTCTGTGCCTCTCCAGGCGCGCGCGGAAGTAGGACGCCCAGCGGTTCGCCAGCGCGTCTACCTCCTCCAGGTCGTTTCCGTACTTGCCCGCGCGGTGGAGAAGCCGCTGGCGCAGCGCCTCCTCGCCCGCAAAGTCGGAGCGCAGCGCCTTAAGCAGGCGCGCGGGCTCGACGGCCCTTTGCTCGTAGACGAGCTGCTTGATCGCGGCGAGGCTGTCTGCGAGGTTGGCCACCTGGATCATCTGTATGCCGGAGAGGTTGTAGCGCGCCCCGCCGCGGGTGACGTCCACGCCCCGCGCGAGGCAGTCGTCCACCACGCAGGAGAGCAGCGGCGTGGGCAGAAGCTCCTGATGCGCGCGCTCCACCTGCTCAAGCAGCGGGAGCATGGCGTCCATGAAGTAGTCGATCTGCCGGGCGAAGGCGGCCTCGAGCGCGGCAAAGTCCGCGTAATCGGGCAAAGTCCCCGTGTCCGGGCCGAGCTGTCTTCCCGTGAGCAGGCAGCGCCCGCCGTTGAGCGTCAGCTCCAGCACCTTGTTCAGGTTGAACATCGCCGCGTCGCTCCAGCCCAGGCAGCAGCCCGACGGCGACAGCTCCACACAGCCGACGATGGCGTAGCCCCGCGCGTCCTCCTCGCGCACGCCCACGCCCTCGAGCGCGGGGATGATCGCCTCGTCGTTGAAAAACTGCGGCATGCCGCTGCCGCGCGCGACCACGCGCACCGCTTCCTCCAGCAGCGCGTCGCCCGTTCCCCGGTGCAGGCGCACGGAGAGGTTGGGCTGCGGAAGCCCCAGATGCGCCTGCGCGCGCAGGAACAGGAAGGAGAGCTCGTTGACAAAGTCGCTCCCGTCGGCGCCCTGCCCGCCCAGCGCGATGTTGAAGCCGATGGGAAAGCCCGCAAAGTAGCGCGCGCTGTTGGCGTTGCGCATGTAGACGATGCTGTTGAACTTCAAAAACAGGCATTCGATCAGTTCCAGCGCGGCCTGGCGCGTCAGCGCGCCCGAGCGTATGTCGCGCAGGTAGTACGGCCAGAGTATGGCGTCCAGCCGCCCCGGGGAGAAGGAGGAGGCGTTGCTCTCCATTTGCAGGAGCACAAACAGCATCCAGACGGACTGCACGGCCTCGTGGAAGCTCTGCGCCGGTCGGGCCGCCAGCGCGGTGCACACATTCGCGCACTCGAGCATGTTTTCCCGCGTATCGCCGCAGGCGTCCCGCGCTTCGGCCTCCAGCAGGTCCGCGTAGCGGCGCAGGAACGCGCATGCGCCGTCCGTCACCATGGCGACCGCGCGGTAAAAATCGGCGCGCTCGCCCTCCGCGGCCTTGCCGAGCTCCTTCGCGCGCGCGCAAAGCCCTGCGGGGCCCACGCGCAGCCAGGTTTCGACATTGGGGCATATGTGCCCCTGCGCGTGATCCTTTTGATTGATCTTCACCACCGGCGCGAGCGCGTCCAGCGCCTCGCCGCACCTTGCGCGAAGCACGTCCTCGAGCGACTTTCCCTTCCAATAGGGATAGATGTCCTCCCGGAAGGCGCGCACGTCCTCCTTGCGCACCTCGAAGGCTGTCTCTTATACACATCTCC
>DXVG01000029.1 GCA_019409045.1 Clostridiales bacterium
GCTGGTGGGGCGGCACCGGCGGCTGGGGCGGCGCGCAGACGCAGCGCGAGAGCCCGCAGATGCAGGCCGCGCGCAACTTCATCAACTCCGGACACTACCGCGAGGCGCTGAACCTGCTGGAGAACATGCAGGACCGGCCCGCGCGCTGGTATTTTTACATGGCCGCGGCCAACATGGGGCTGGGCAACAACATCGCCGCGCTCAACTACGCGCAGCAGGCGGTGAACATGGAGCCGGACAACCTCGAGTACCGCCAGCTTCTGCAAAAGCTGCAATACGCGGGGCAGACCTACCGCCAGACCGGCCGGCGCTACGGCATGCCCGGGCTGGACAACGCCTGCACCTGGCTGTGCCTGGGCAACCTGCTTCTGAACTGCTGCTGTGGCCGCGGCGGCTACTTCTTCTGCATATGACGCACGCATAAGGGGGACGGGAACATGGACAGGGAACAGGCTTGGGCGCTCTTGACGCGCTACAATCAGGGCGAGTTCCACCTGCGCCACGCGCGCACGCTGGAGGGCGTGATGCGCCACTTCGCCAACGAGCTGGGCTACGCGCACGAGGCGGACTTCTGGGCGACGGTGGGGCTTCTGCACGACATAGACTTTGAGATGTACCCGGATGAGCACTGCCGGAAGGCGCCGGAGATGCTCCGGGAGGCGGGCTTTGACGAGCGGTTCATTCACGCCGTGGTCTGCCACGGCTACGGCCTTTGCAGCGACGTAAAGCCCGAGCACGAGATGGAAAAGGTGCTCTTTGCCGTGGACGAACTCACGGGCCTGATCAGCGCCGTGGCCATCATGCGCCCCTCGCGCAGCCTGGACGATCTGGAGCTTCCCTCGGTCAAAAAGAAGTTCAAGGACAAAAAGTTTGCCGCCGGATGCTCGCGCGAGGTCATCCGCCAGGGCGCGGACATGCTCGGCTGGACGCTGGACGATCTCATCGCCCGCACCATCGTCGCCATGCGCGAAAGCGGCGCGGAGCTTGGCTGAGGCCGCAGAAATACCCCCCTCGACCGCGGCGTGGTCGAGAGAATCGAAACGTCACAGCGTCCAAGGCGGCCGGAGCGTTGAGAAGGCCCGCAGGGCAAGGGAGCCGCGGCTTGCAGGCGAAGCCGACGCAGGAAACAAAAATCACTTCCGAAGAACATCTTTCGGAGGTGATTTTTTGCGTTTGTGGGCGTTGGCAGAGTTCTGGGCGCATTCGCCCTGTGAACGGGGCGCGCCTTGCGGGCATGTGGGGGGATGATGCTGGTTGGGAAGGAGGCGTTGCTGCGGAGGGGAGGAGGGACGCTGCTCGCCCCTTTGGGGCGAGGGGCGCTGCTTTTTGGCCCGCGCGCAGTTTTTTGCACGCGCGCGGGCGGGATTGGCCTTCGCGGCCGCGTGCGACGATTCCGCGCCTGTGCGCGCGGGGGAACGGGAGAACCGGGGAACGGGAGAACCGGGGAACGGGGGCTACGGCGGGCTCTGCCCGCACCCGCTCAAGGGATTTCACCCGGGTTTCACCCCTTGAGAATCCCCAAGCGCGCAGCTCGGGGCGGTTTCGCGTTCTCCGATACGACAGCGCGCCCACCCCATGCGCAGGGGGTGGGCGCGCTTGCGTTTATGCGGCGGTTGCGGGGGAGGCCTCCCAGATTTGATCTTCGTCCAGTATGTCGTAGTCCACCAGGTCCAGAAGCTGGCCGAACCGATTTGCCAGCACCACGACCTCGCCCTCGCGCGCCAGTCGGAAGTTGGTGTGCAGCCCCTCGTTCAGCTCCGACGCCCAGAACCCCAGCGTGCCGCCTGCCGGGATTACTGTGCCGTCGGGTATGCGCCAGAGCATCGGCTCCTGCGCGTCGTCGGACAGATACCAGCCGCTTATATCCACAGCCGCGTCCGAGGCGTTGGAAAGCTCTATATAGTCGTAATACCTGCCGTCCTCGGCTTGCAGCGCCTGCACGTTGTCCGCGATCACGCGCGAGATCGTCACATCCGAGTCGAGCACTACCTCGCACATGGAGCGGTAGTTCTCTTCGGTGTTGGCAAGCCCCGGCGTGTACTGCGCCGACACCTCCCAGACGCCGTCCACGCAGCGGTACACCTGGTCGCGCTCCAGCGCGGGTATGTTGATGCTCTCTACCGCCGTGCCCGAGGGGTTGAACAGCATCAGCGTGTCGCCCTCCGAGCGCAGCGAGAACGGAGCGTGGTACTCGCCGCCCGATTCCGCCGCGTAGCTCGAGTCCGCAAACACCAGCGCGCACGCGCCCGGCTCCAGCACATGCTGCGGGAACACGAATATGTGGCTCTCCCCGGTGTTGCGCGCGAGCGTCCAGCCCGCCAGGTCCACCGGCGCGTCCGAGGCGTTGTACACCTCCAGCCAGTCCGGCGTCTCGCCGCGCGCGTCGCGCAGCAGCGTGTCGTTGGAGGTCATGACCTCGCTCAGCTGCACGCTGGAGGAGGCGTGGATTTCGCTCACCGCGCTCACGCTCCGGCCCGCGCCGCCGCCGTCGCCGAGCACGAAGCCGCCGGGGAACCATGCCTGCAGCGCCACGCCCGCCGCCAGCGTCAGCGCGCACAGGAGCCAGAACGCCGCGCCGACGGGGCTGCGCCGCCTGGGAGGCCGCGTCGCCGGGCCGCGCGCCGGGGCGGGCCGCCGCGGCGTATTCGGCGCTGCCATTTACGCGCCCTCGCCGGTGTAGGCCACCAGCGTGGCCTCCTGCACGCCGGAGATGTCGTTCAGGCGCTTGAGCACGGCCTCGGTCTTGTCCAGGCGCACCTCGTAGGTCGCCTCGACCTGGCCCTGCGTGACGGTCTTGGTGCGCAGGCGCTGGAAGCGTATGGAGCCGACCACCTGCGCGGCCGGGCGCTCGGCGGCCTCGGTCATGCGCAGCACCAGCAGGTAGCTGTTGCGGCCCTTGGCCTGCAGGCGGCAGGCCAGCGTCACAAGCAGCGCGATGGCCACGCCCGTCACCGCGGTGAGCACGAACTGCCCCGCGCCCAGGAGGATGCCCATCGTCAGCGCCCAGAACATGTACACCGTGTCCAGCGGGTCCTTCACCGCCGTGCGGAAGCGCACGATCGACAGCGCGCCGACCATGCCCATCGACAGCGCCACGGACTCGCGGATGCACAAAACCACCGGCGTGGTGATCAGCGTCATCATCACGAGCGTGAGCGAGAAGTTGGAGGAGTACATCACGCCCCGGAAGTTCAGGCGGTACACCGCCGCGATGCCCACGCCCACTGCGAACGCGAGCGCGATGGACAAGAGCACCGTGGGGATGTCGCTCGCACCGATGGTTTGGGACTGAAACAGCGTCAAAAGGTCGGCATTGTTCATGGGGTTCCCTTCCTCCTTTTCTTTTGGAAGCGGCGGTCAGAGCGGCTGGAACCGCCGACACAGCACATACTTGGAGATCGCGCAGCGCTCGCACGTCACATCCGATATAAGCGCGCGCAGATGCCCGGGGAAGTAGCGGTCGAACTTGACCTCCAGGATCTCCACCTCGCGGTCGCCGGGCGCGACCAGCGCGGGCTGCGGCGAGAACAGGTCGCGGGAGAACAGCCCCGTGCGCAGGTGCGTATCGAATGTGATGCGCGTGGTCTCCGCCGGGTGCGTGAACGCCAGGCGGTCGTACTCCACGAGCACCGCGGGCCGGAGCACGCCCGTGCGCATGGCCGCGTACAGATCGCGCAGAAGCGGGGCCTCGGCGCGGTAGAGGCCGCGCGGGTCGCCCGCTATGAGCTGTTCGGCCAGCCGCCGGGTCACGCGCAGCGTGCTCTTCTGGATCAGGTCGCCCACCTTGCGCTTGCGCTCGAGGAAGATTTCCGCGTCGCTGCGGTTGTAGATGCGCAGGCGGTACTTGTCGCGCGACATCACGCCGTCCACCTTGTCGAAGTAGGCCGAGTCGAACGCGTCGTCAAAGTAGAGTGAGCGCACTGCGTAGGGGCGGCCGTGGGCGCAGTGCCTGTCCAGGCGCATCACCGTCAAAAGCCGCGTGCGCAGCGCCGCCAGCTCCGCGGGGTTTATGTAGTACTTCAGCTCGTGCCGGGCGGGGAGTTTTGTGCGATCTATGCCCATTGTGCCTCCTCCTCCCGGATGCGCTCCATGGCGTCGCCAAAGTACAGCTCGCGCTCCTCCTCGGTGAAGTCAAACTGCCCGAAGAAGTAGTTCAGCAGCTTTCGCGGCCGCTCCTTGGCGTAGTTGGCCAGGCGGGCGACCTCGCTTTCGAACGTGTTCAGACTGGTGCCCCAGCGCTCGCACTGGCGCGGCATCTCCGGCAGGAGCAGCTCGTAGCGCTCGCGGATCATCTCCACGATGCGGCCGGAGGTCCACTGCGTGGCGAGCTGATCGCCCATGAAATGCAGGAACTGGTCGCGGAAGGTGGCGTTGTTCATCAGCGCGATGAACAGAGAGTTGTCCGTGCGCTTGCCCGCGCCCATGCCCTCGGGGTCGAGCCAGCGGCGGATGGAGTTGGTGTCCACATAAAAGCCCCAGTCCAGGTCGTAGATCACCCAGCGCCACTTGCCGTCGGCGTTGGGGTTGCGGTAGCGCTTTACGTTCAGCGTGTCGGCGTTGCCCACGAAAATCTGCAGGGCGTGGTAGGCGATGTAGTTTTCGATGTCGATGACCTCGGCAACGCGCGCGAGCGTTTCATCGTCGGGGATGCCGTGCTCCTTGACGTAGGCGAGCATGGCCTGATAGCTGTCGTCGCTGCCGCGCATGACGGTGGTGTTGCCCTTGACCAGGTCGATCTCGTCCTCCTGGCCCTCCCAGCCCTCGAACTGGCAGATGGAGGCGGCGCACACGCGCTCGCGCATGTTGTACTGGCCCCAGTACTGGCCGTTTATGTAGACCACGCACAGCTCCGTCTTCTGATAGAACACGCCCGTGCCCTCGGCCAGCGAGGTCAGGATGGAATCGCGCATGCGCGACATGGGGCCGTCCTCGCTCGAGCAGCGCAGTATGAACGACTGATACTCCTCGTAATCGCGCTCGGAGAACAGCCGCGCGTTGAAGCGGTTCGCGCCGTACTGGCCGCGCGCGATCACCTTGAAGTTCTTCTGCTCCAGCTTGCGGCTGTCCGCGCCGTGCAGCTTGAGCCCGCAGTTTTCCGCGAGCATCTGCGCGCCGTCCGTCGTGTAGACCTCCACATGGCCCGGCCGCTCCATGTCCACGGTGTACTGCGTATGTACGCCCTCGGGGCCGAACATGTCGTCCGGGTCGGCCACCAGCGAGACCACGCGCATGGTGTGCTGCGCGTCGTACAGGTAGCTCTGCGAGGCCGAGTAGGAGGGCAGAAGCCCGTCCTCATACGCGCAGGCGCGCACGATGGTGGTGCCGCTCACGGTGATGGGGCCGGTGTAGGGCGTGGAATCCTGCGTGGGGGTCGAGCAGTCCAGCGTGTAGTAGATCTGCGCGCCCGGCGCGGCCGAGAGCTCTACCGTCAGCGTCTCGCCCTGCGAAAACGAGCCGCCCTGCGCGCTGAAGGTGGGCTTCTGCGCGCGGCCCGTGTAGCCGGAGGTCGCGTTCGCGTCGTCCGGCGTGTACTGGTCGGTGTAGAGGAAGCTGCCGTCCTGCATGCGCGAATAGGAGACGCCGGTGTACTGCTGCGGCAGGAACACGCGATCGACCAGCCTTCCGTCCGCGGTGGAGAGCGTCAGCCCGTAGCCGCCGTCGGCCGAGAGCCGGAACGAGGCGCTGAGCACGCCGCCGCTGGTGACGCCGCTGGTGCCGGAGAGAAACAGCGTCAGGTAGCCGCCCGGCTGGATCAGCGTGTCCTGCGGGAAGCGCCACTTGCGCGGCGTGGCCGCGTCGTCGGACAGGCCCCAGCCGGAGAGGTCCACCACCTGCGAGGAGGCGTTGTAGATCTCCAGCCAGTCGTTGGGGTGCGCGTCGGGAGAGGCCATGACCTCGCTTATGTACACGCCCACGCCCGCGAGCGCGGAGTGCAGCGCCGTTGCGCTCTGGGCGGTGTTGGCCATGCCCGGCGTGGGCGCGAGCAGCGTGGTATACGCGCCGTCCTCGTCCAGAGAGTACGCCTGGTCGCTCAAAAGCGCGGGATATTCCACGCTGGAGATCGCGCGGCCCTCGCCGTCGAGCAGTATCACCGGCTCGCCCTCGGAGGCGAGCTTGAACGAGGCGTGTACCTCGCCCGCGGCGCCCAGCGCGCCGCCGGAGGCGTACACCAGCAGGTATCCGCCCGCGGGCACGCTCGTGCCCTGCGGGAAGCTCCACTTGCGCAGGTCGTCCTCATTGTCGGTCAGGTAGCAGCCGGAGAGGTCCACCGCCTCGGCCGAGGGGTTGTAGATCTCGATGTAATCGTGAAACGCGCCGCCCGCGTCCGCCGCGTAGCTGCGGTTGGCCGCGCAGACCTCGGAGATCACCAGCGGGATGTCCGCGCTCTCCACGTCGAACGTCAGGTGGTTTTCCAGCGTATTGGCAAGCCCGGGCGTGTAGTCCCCGCTCAGTTCCCACTCGCCGGAGGACTGGTCTCGCCGGTAGACGTGGTTGGTCTCCAGCGCGGGCAGCTCCACCCCGTCGACGAGCGCGCCGTCCGCGTCCAGAAGCGACAGCGCCGCGCCGTCCGCGTCCAGGCGGAACGCCGCGTGCAGCGCGTAGCCCGCGGTGCGGCGGTCGAGCCCGTCGCAGTAGATCAGCAGGTACTCGCCCGGGGCGAGGGTCATGTCGGGAAAGGCGAACGGCGAGAGCGGCGCGTCCGCGCACAGCAGCGTGTAGCCGTCCAGGTCCACGTCCGCCGCGCCGGTGTTGACGATCTCCACCCAGTCGCTGGTATCGAGCGTATTGCCGGACACCGCGCCCTCGTTGGAGGTCATGACCTCGCTGATGCGCACCGTCGAGCTCGAGGCCGGCTGCGCGCTCTGCGCGGTGCTCGCCGCGGGCGACATGTCCTGCAACACAAAACCGGCCGCCAGCGCCAGCGCGCATACGGCGGCCACGACCGCGAGGCTCGTGCGGGATGCGTCGCGCCCCGTGCGGCGGCGAGAGCGCTTTGCCTGCGCCGTGCGCGACGAGCGCTTTGCCTGCGATGCCCGCGAGCCTCCCCCGCGGCCGGATGTGCTGTTTTTGGATTGCGATTGCTGCCTGTGCTCAGCCAAGAAGGCTCCACCTCCGAACGCGCCCAGCGGCGCTCCCTCTATCATACACATGCCCCGCGAAAAAACAAGGTTTTACGGGGAAACTTCACGCATTTTTCCCAAACCCGTGCGCCCGAGCGCGTCGCCCTCGCGGGAGAACTGGCCGACGCACACCTCGCTTGCCTCGGTGACGTCGTTTGCGCGGGCGATCAGGCGCGTGGAATCGGCGAACACGGCGTTTTTGCGCTTGCCGTCGACGAGTATATCGCTGAAGGTGGTGAAATTCTCGCCGTAGACGCTGATGGTGGCCGTGGCCGCGTCGTAGGTGTAGTATTCGCAGACGATGGGCACGGTGCCGAGCTCCAGCTGCGTGGGCGAGTAGGGCGATTCGCCCTCGTAGATGGCGTGGTCGCCGTAGAGCATGTCGTATTCCAAGACGCGCAGAAAGTCCAGGTAGTCCTCGCTCTCGCAGTCGGGGCCGAAGCCCTGATGGAAGCGCGTGAGGAAGCCGTTGCGTATGCCCAGCTCTCCCAGCACATGCGCCGTGAGCTGGAAGGCCTGCATGTCGCCGCCCTCCATGTCCAGGCCGAAGTTGTTCCAAAGCACATAGGTGGTCTGGTACATGTCGCCCGTGCGCAGGTCGGCGTTTTCGATGTTCAGCGCGGGCAGGTGGTCGCCGTAGAGCACGAGCACCACCGGCTCGTCAAAGCCCTCCAGCGCCTCGATCAGCTCGCCGATGAACGCGTCCACCTGCGAAAGCTCGTTGACGTAGTTTTCCAGGGCGCCCGCGTCGACGCTCTCGGGACAGGAGAGCACGTCGATCTCGTCCAGCCCCTCCACCGGCTCGGAGGGGTACTTGCCGTGCGACTGCACGGTGACGGTGAACACAAAGTCCCGGCCCTCGGTGGTCTCAAGCGCCTGCAGCGTCTCGCCGGTGAGCACGCGGTCGTGCGCCCAGCCCAGCGCGTTGTATGTAAGGCCGTTCATGTATTCCAGCGGGACGAACCGGTCGAACCCGAGCTGCGCGTAGACCACGTTGCGGCCGTAGAACGTGCCGGTGTAGTTGTGTATGGCGGTGGCGGTGTAGCCAAGCTCCTTGAGGTTGAAGCAGATGGTCTCGCAGCTGGTGTCCTTGAGCACGGTGTTGTAGGGGAACTCGCCCTCGCCGAAGTAGTCCAGGTTCATGCCGGTGAGCACCTCAAACTCCGTGTTGGCCGTCGCGCCGCCCACGGAGGGCACCTTGAGCCGGCCGGAGGGACAGCTCTCCATCAGGCTGCTGAACACGGGGATGGGGTCCTGCGAAAACGACGCGCCCTCCAGGTCGTGTACGTTGAAGAAGGACTCGAGCTGCACGAACACCACATTGGGCGTGATGGGCGAGGGCGCCGCGGCCTCGACGGCCTCGGGCTCGGGCGTGGGCTCGACGATGTCGTCCGCGATCTCGGCCACCAGCTCCTCGGAGTACTCCGTGGGCCTGGATATGCCAAAGTCCGCGAACGTGTAGGTCAGCCCGTAGGCAAAGCCGTAGTTCTGATAGGCGTCCACCAGGCTCGTCTTTTCCCAGTCGATGCCGCCCAGCTCCACCGACAGCTTGCCCGTCACCAGCGTGACCGCGGTGACCAGGCAGAACGCGCCGAAGCTGACCGTGCGGTCGAACGATTCGCGCTTGGGGCTCTTGACCAGCAGGAGCACCAGCCCCGCGATCAGCAGCGCGCACCCGGCGAATATGCCCACGATCTCGTACCAGCGGAAGTAGACGGTGATCATCTTCATGCCGTCGGGGATGAGCAGCACGTCGCGCGTGGTCAGCGGCAGAACGCGCGTCCTCTGCACGATGCAGTTGACCACGCCCAGCGCGATCCACAAAACGCCCACCGCCCAGCGCACGCCCTTGCGGCGGCGGAACAGCTCGGCGAACAGGAACGTATTGAGCACGATGAGCACGTTGAACAGGAACATCCACGGATGTTCCGTCAAAAAGATGAGCAGCTTGCTCAGCGTCCAGTGGTTGAGATACTCGATCACGAGCGTCACCGCCATGGACACCGGCAGCATGTACCAGTTTTCCCGCAGGTAGCGCAACAGCGCCCCGCGGCGAGAAGCGGCCACGCGCGCTCCCTACCGCGCAGCGGCGGGCTCGGGCGCGCCTGCGGGCTCGGACGCGGCGGCCTGGGCGCGCGCGCTTCCCGGCAGCGTCTCCCGCTCGGGGAAGCCCTCGGCCTCGGGCACCACGCGGCGCATGGCCTCGATGGCGCACTCGATCATCGTATCGTCCGGCTCGCGGGTGGTGATGCGCTGTATGGCCATCCCGGGCGCGGAGATCAGCCGCGTCAGCGGGTTGTCGTGCCGCCCGGCAAACTGTATCAGCTCGTAGCCCACCGATATAAGCACCGGCAGCGTCAGTATCTTTAGCGACGTGCGCAGCACCGGATTGTCCACGCGGATGAACATGGATACCACGATGCCCACCAGCAGCATCAGCACCATGAACGACGTGCCGCAGCGCGGGTGGAACCGCTTCTGCACGCGCACGTTCTCCACCGTCAGCGGAAGCCCCTTCTCAAAGCAGAAGATGGTCTTGTGCTCCGCGCCGTGGTACTGGTAGGTGCGGCGTATGTCCTTCATAAGCGCGGTGGCCATCACATAGGCGAGGAATATGATGATGCGCACGACGCCCTCGAACACGCTGCGCAGAAGGTAGTTGCCCTGGATGCTCGGGATCGCCTGCGAAAGCCAGGTGTAGAGATGCACCGGCAGGTACATAAACAGAAACACCGCCAGCACCACCGCCAGCACCGTGGCGATGGGCATCATGAACTTCTCCAGCAGCGCCTCCAGCTTCCGGCTCAGCGCGGACTGCTTTTTGCGCTTTTCCGCCTTCTGCGCCTCCTCGGCCTCGGTCATGCCCGAAAGGTCCGCCGAGCGCATCAGGCACTTGTAGCCGATGGACAGGGAGTCGACCAGCGCGAACACGCCGCGGATGAACGGCTTTTTGAAAATGGCGGCGCGCTCTTTGCGCACTGTGGGGTACATCTCTATCTCTATGTCTCCGGAGGCGTTGCGCACGGCCATGGCGGTGTGCACCTTACCGCGCATCATCACGCCCTCCAGCAGCGCCTGTCCGCCGATGGATGTGTACTTGCTCTTTGCCATATGCATTTCCTTTCGCGCGCAGATCGCGCCGATTTTCCATTACATATTATACACCTTTCCCCGCGCATGTCAAACGCGCCATTGAGGCATAAGTGTGGCATTTGCGTGGCGCGCAGCCGCGCAGGGGCGCATCTTTGAACAAACCGTGAACTTCCGCGGCAGGGCGTTGTGCGCGCCGGAGATTTGTGCTATAATCAGACTGGTTTTTCGGCGTTCGCGCCGAGGCCCATTCACGACAAGGAGGCACCCTTTGATGAATCTGAAGCGATTTTTCTGCGCGCTGATGTGCGCCGTGCTGATCGTCTGCACCCCGGTGACGCTGGCGGAGGAGGACAAGGACGCGCGCATCGCCGAGCTGGAGGCGCAGGTGGCCGAGCTGGAGGCGCAGGTGGCCGCATACCACCTCAAGGAGATCGTGGCCTCGTTCGACGGCGGCGAGGTCTCCGTGGAGGAGGCCCAGACCCAGTATGAATACATGGTCTCCATCTACGCGCAGTACGGCATCGATGTGGCCGCCTACGGCCTGGAGGATTCCGTGCGGCAGGAAGTGGTCGCCACGCTGGCGGAGAACGCCATCGTGCTGCACATGGCCGAGCAGCTCGGCCTGGGCCTGACCGAGGACCAGGAGACGCAGTTTGCCACCGAGGCCACGCAGGGCTATGAGAGCACCGTGGAGATGTACTATCAGAACTACTTCGCCGATCAGTATGAGGACGAGTCCGAGGGCCGCACCGCCGCGGCGCAGTACCTCAACGAGCAGGGCTACACCTACGAGTCCACGCTCAAGTCCCTGCGCGAGACGCAGCTTGCCACGAACGTGTACGACTACATCACCGCCGACGTGACCGTGACCGAGGAAGAGGTCAAGGCCGCCTACGACGAGTACGTCGCCGCCGACCAGTCCACCTACGAGGAGAGCGCCTACCAGTTCGAGAGCGCCTACTCCAACGGCTCGGACATCTACTACACGCCCGAGGGCTACCGCGTGGTCAAGCACATACTGTTCCAGTTTGACGACGAGCAGTCCGCGCAGTACGAGGAGCTCTGCGCGCAGCTCGACGCGCTGGATGCCGAGCTGGCCGAGGCGACCGCGACCGATGAAACCGCGACCGACGAGGCCACGACCGACGAGACTGCCGCCGACGAGGCCGCCGCCGACGAGACCGCGACCGAGGAGGCCGCCCCGCGCGCCGCCGAGGAGATCGAGGCCGACATCGCCGAGGCCCAGGCGCAGCTCGACGCGCTGTATCAGCAGCTCATCCCCGAGGCCGAGGCCGCCGCCGCGCGCTTTGAGAGCGGCGAGGACATCGAGGCGCTCATCGCCGAGCTCAACGACGACACCGGCATGCCCGAGACCGGCTACGCCGTGTCCGAGACCGCCGACGTCTCTACCCAGATGTGGGACCCCGCCTTCACCGAGGGCGCGCTCTCCATCGAGGAGGTGGGAGGCCTGTCCGAGCCTGTGCTGGGCACATACGGCGTCCACCTGATCTACTACGCGGGCGACCTCACCCCCGGCGCGACCCCCTATGAGGACGTGCGCGCCGACGTGGAGGCGCTTGCGCTGAGCGAAAAGGTCAACCAGACCTACGCCGACCAGATCGCGGCCTGGGAGGAGGAGCTCAACCTCCAGCTCTACCCCGAGCACATCGCCTGACGCCGCATCGGGCCGCCGAAGGACAGCATTTTGGTGGTCTGTCGCCCGCCCCCTCCGGGGCGGGCCAGGCCGCTGACAAAGCCCCCAAACGCAAAAATCACTTCCGAAAGAAAAGAAGC